>NZ_JBXGGR010000109.1:0-21046 GCF_056855035.1 Suttonella sp. | reverse complement strand
GCTTCCATAGAGTTGTTCCTTAAGTTCACTCTGATGGCGATAGATTTCCTGACGAAAGATGTTGTACCAATGATTGATGGTATTGCGATTAAAACCAGTCAGCAAAGCGGTTTTTGAGGCTTCAATATCGGCACAAAAGTGGCGAATAATTTTTTTGAGCTGATATGTGCTTAATTTACTGTTGTATCTCATTTTTCTAGTCTAACAGAGTGATTCTGCTAGTTTAGAGCCTTTACAAAAAGCAGAACATTGGATTGGACATTATTGCGGCAATAAAACGGCTTGGAACCAAGCCACGCAACTCTTTATTTTGCGCGGTTTAATGCAAGGAATGGATTTTAAACAACTCTGTGCATACAGCGGTGATTTCGAATTTTCAGCGCTGCCACTAATCGAAAGAAAGCGCAAAAGAGCAGCTCAATTGCACCGTTTAATAGATCGGTGTTTTCCTATTAAACGTAAAATCTATTTCCAATCGCGGTAGATAATAGATCGCTTATTTGCGTTTTGGCGTAATTGATAAGGAAGGCAGCTGCCAGTCGCCTCGAATGGCGAAAAGGCGCAGGATAATCACGCAGAACATAGTCAGAATATCGCGCAGCCAAGGGCTGAAATGCCATTCTGTCAGCCCAAGATAGACTAAGCCGCCGATAATCACGCAGGAGATGTAGATTTCGCGGCATAAGACCAAGGGCAGTTTGTTGCAGATGATGTCGCGCATGATGCCGCCGGCGACAGCGGTCAGCACGCCCATGAGAATCACAAAGGGATAGGCGAGACTTTTGCTCATCGCCACTTGAAAGCCGATGACGGCAAATGCGCCTAAGCCGATGGCATCAAAAAAACGCAGAGGGCGTTCAAAAACGGATTCGATATGGTGATAAAAGATTTGCACCAAAATGGCGGTGCCGACAATCACATAGAGATAATTGAGATCGTGCAGCCAAAACAGCGGATGGCGGTTAATGAGCAAATCGCGCAGTGTTCCGCCGCCGATGGCACCGATGGAGGCAATCATGAGCGCGCCGATAAAATCTAATCCAACCCGTTTGGCGAGCGTACTGGCGGCAACTGCCGCCGCCGCACAGCCGAATAAGTCCATGCCGTAGATCAGCGGGGCAGTCTGCCAAGCCATTATTTTGCCTTGATGGTGCTTTCTAAGATGCTGAGTAGTTCATCTGGTTGGCGGTAGCCTTCTACCAATGTGCCGTTGGATAGCACGATGGCGGGTGTGCCGGCAACACCGAATTGCACGCCGATATTAAATTGTTCCGCCGCAATTTTGCTTTTGACAGGTTTTAACAGGCTTTTGCCGCCTTTGCTTTTGGCCTCATTTAGCGCCGCCTGCTTGTCTTCTGCCAGCCAAATGGCTTCCATTTGATCGGCTACTTTAGATTCTGCACCCGCACGCGGGAAAGCTAAATAGCGCACAGTAATGCCACGTTCATTGTATTCCGCCATGTGTTCATGCAGGCGCATGCAATAGGGACAGGTAATGTCGGTAAATACGCTGACCACATATTTCTCTTCTTTGGCGGGGTAGATAATCATCTTGTCCGCCATGGCATTGAGTTTGTCGATGAGCACGACATTGCTTAAATCGACAGGACCTTCGGGCGTGATTTGTACGAGTGAGCCTTGCAGAAAATATTGTCCGTCTTCACTGGCGTAGAAAATGCCCTGATCGCTGAGGACGGTTTTCAAGCCGGCAATCGGCGAGTCGCTGATTTGCATATTGCTGACGCCGAAAGGACTGAGAGCGGTAATGATTTTTTCATTATCAGCCAATGCCGGTAAAGCGGCGGCGGTAAGCATGGAAAGTAGAAGGGGTTTAATGTGCATATAATTCCTTAAATTTGAGAAAAACTAAAAGCCTCTTCTAAATAGAAGAGGCTTTTTCTAATATTTGGCTTAGCTATTTGCCAACATCGCGCGCAGCATCCATGCGTTTTTTTCATGGGTTTGCATACGTACGGTCAATAAATCGGCAGTCGGCTCGTCGCCTGCTTCGTCAACAGTCGAAATGAGCGAACGGCAGGTGCGGGCAACGGTTTCTTGTCCTTCCACCAGTTCTTTGACCATTTCAGTCGCGCTGAGGCGGTTATCGCCGTCTTTAATACTGGTCAATCCGCTGAATTCTTTGTAAGAACCCGGTGCCAGATGTCCTAGGGCGCGGATACGTTCGGCGATTTCGTCAATTGCAGGTGCCAATTCGGTGTATTGGCTTTCGAACATGGTATGCAGGGCATTGAATTGAGGACCTGTGACGTTCCAGTGATAATTGTGGGTTTTGATGTAGAGGCTGTAGCTGTCCGCCAGTACTTTTGATAAGCCGTCGGCAATGGCTTTGCGTTGCGAATCGTTTAATCCGATATTGATTTCCATGATATTTTCCTCGCTTTATTTAAGAGTGCGTTTAGTATAGCTCATTATCGAAACAAGACAATGAGCATAATTTAATTTAATCATCAAACAAAAATCAATTTGATTTTTCAATTGAAAAGAATTCGCTTATGGATTTTTCTTCCTTCAAAGGCAGTTTGTGTTGCAAGAGTCCTTTGTGATAACTGGGGAAGCTGCCGCTGCGATAGGTGAAAAAATTATGCGGTTTTAAATAGTTGTAAAACAACAATAATAAGCAGGGCAGGCAAATCGCCAAGGTGTAGCGTGTGAGCAATCTGCCGCTTAAGGGAACAAAATCGCGGAAGAAGGCACGGAATATCCAGATAAAGACGCCGCAGGAGAGTAAAAAGGCAGGAAAATCTAACCAGTTGATATTCAATTGAAAGATGAGCCAATAGACGATTTGGTCGTTAATGCTGGTAAATAGCGAAAGCGAGGACACCAAGCCTAAAAGCGGTATGAGCAGATAGCGGCGCACCAGCGGCAGGATCATGCTGTGTATGACCCATACGATGGCTAAAATCGTTGCGGCGGAAAAGAAAAGTAGGCGCCAATTGGCGAAATAGTTAATTGGAGTTTCCAGATAATCCGTCCACATCGGCAGAGCAAGAGCGAGCATAAACCAACAGATAGCGGCAACCGGCTGCGTAATCCACAGCCATTTAGCGGATTTTGCCGCATTCGGCATCGGGGCTTTGGGGTCGATCCAGAGCTTAATGAGGCTGCTGCCCATGGTAATGGCGGTGTTTTTGTCGATGACGGCGCGGCTGCGCAGATTTTTGCTATTGATTTGCGCCTCATGCAGATTGCGGATTTGCAGACCTTCGGGGCTTTCTTCAATGATGAGATGATAGTCGGCAACGCCCAGTGCGCGGATAACGATGTCATTATCCACCGCCCGCCCGATGCGGACGGGAAATTGCTCGGCTTCATAGACTTCATAGCGGGTTTCGATTTTTAGTTCTGCCATGTGATTTGCTCCAACATATGCGCCATAATGGCTTTGCCTAGGCGGGTTTGTACGCCGTGCAGTACGATTTCGATTAAAAAGCCCGATTGCGGGTCGCCGATTTTTGCCGCAATCATGCGCATATCGTCGATGCTTTCGCCATCTTTGGCGAAATGTTTGCTGGGTTGGCGGCAGAATGTGGTTTTAAAGGTGCTGCCGGCGATGCTGACAAAGTCGGCTTCGCAGTCGAAATTGCCGTAGTCGCGCATCGGGCGCGGCGAGAAATGCATGCGGTAGGCTTGGCTGTAATTGCGGTAGAAACGGCTGCTCAGTATCGGCTCGCGTGCATAAATTTGCGTGTAGGAATAGCCGAATTCGCCGATGGTCACGTCATTATTGATATAGGTGGAGCGGTCGTTGAAGCAGGTAACGGCTTGTGCGCCGATCAGGTCTTCTATATCCGGCTCCGGCGAGCTGTCCCAGCAGCGCACGTCGTCCGACATCGCCAACGGTACAAGGTAATCGCCT
Organism: Suttonella sp.; assembly: GCF_056855035.1. Classification (NCBI taxonomy): domain Bacteria; kingdom Pseudomonadati; phylum Pseudomonadota; class Gammaproteobacteria; order Cardiobacteriales; family Cardiobacteriaceae; genus Suttonella; species Suttonella sp. The sequence continues at coordinate 17,166 of NZ_JBXGGR010000109.1, read as the reverse complement.
ACTGTGCCTTGCTGCCATTGCCGCTTGAGGGCATCGGCATAGTAGCTGTGATTGTCGGCAAAAAGTTGCTCGGTAATGGTGTCGTTGATGTTTTTGGGGGCGTTGTCGGCGCTGTCTATCAGACTTTGCAGATATTGCGCCGGAATGATGAAGCTGATGTCGCTGCCGCTGTTGAGATAGGAGACGTTGATTCCCACCACTTCGCCTTTATTGTTCAGCGTCGGACCGCCGCTCATGCCGCTGTTGAGCGCGCCTGAAAAGAGAATTTGCGCGCGCGCGGATTTGCGCAAAAGACCGTTGTTGATGCCGTCGATAATCACAAAGCCCAAATCATGCGGATTGCCGAGCGCATATAAGGCTTCGCCTTGATTCGGTACGCCGGCAAGAGTAAAGGCTGCGCCTAAGGCTTTTTCGGCGCGCAAAATGGCGAGGTCGTGGATGATGTCCACATTGATTAGCTCGAGCTTGCCGGATTGGTCTTTGCTGTCCAAATATTCGGGGCGGTGTTTTTCTTTTTGCAAGACATCGGAGATGACGTGGTAGTTGGTGGCAATCAAACTGCCGTCGCCGATTAAAAAGCCTGAGCCGATGGAGGTTTTTTGCCCGGTGGCTTCGTTTATCACGCGGATTTGCACGATGCTGTCTTGATAACGCGAGAATAATTGGCTGGCATCGCTGCTTAAGGGTGTTGCCGCGCCGATTTCCTGAGGCATCGCATCAAGCGGCATGCCGTCTTCTGTCGCGATTTGCGCCATGCTTGCTGCGCTGAAGCAGGCAAGGAATAAAAAGGCTGATTTCATGCTAATTCAATCCGTATCATGCGGCGTTTGCCGACTTGCACAATGCCGCTAAATCCTGCCGAGAGTTGCAGGTCTTTATTATCGACTTTTTCGCCGTCGATTTTTACCGCACCTTGCTTAATCATGCGGAAGGCTTCGGAGGTGCTGTCCACCAAACCGGCTTCTTTGAGCATATGCGCAATGCCGATGCCTTCGTCGACCTTGAGCGACAGGGTTTCCAAATCTTCCGGCACTTCGCCTTTGGCAAAGCGGTTGATGAAGGCTTCTTGAGAGGCGTCCGCCGCGGCATGGTCGTGGAAACGGCTGACCAGTTCGTGCGCCAGTTCGAATTTAATGTCGCGCGGATTGCGTCCCTGTGCGGCTTCTGTTTTGAGTTGCTCGATTTCGGCTAAGGGGCGGAAAGAAAGCAGCAAGAACCAGCGCCACATCAGTTCGTCGGAAATCGACATGATTTTGCCGAACATTTCATTGGCAGGCTCGAAGATGCCGATGTAATTGCCGAGGGATTTGCTCATTTTCTGCACGCCGTCCAAGCCTTCTAAAATAGGCATGGTAATCACGGTTTGCGGCAGCAGTCCGTATTCGCGCTGAATATCGCGCCCGACTAAGAGATTGAATTTTTGGTCGGTGCCGCCTAATTCCACGTCGCAATTCAGCGCTACGGAATCATAGGCTTGGGTCAGAGAATACAAAAATTCATGCACGGCAATCGGGCGGTTTTCGCTGTAGCGTTTTTGGAAATCGTCGCGCTCGAGAATCCGCGCGACCGTATATTTAGACGTCAGGCGCACCATATCCGCCGCCGTCATTTTATCCATCCATTCCGAATTGAAGCGGACTTCGGTTTTGTCGGGGTCGAGAATTTTAAATACTTGGTCTTGATAGGTTTGGGCATTGGTCAGCACCTGCTCTTTCGACAGCGGTGGACGGGTTACGTTTTTGCCGGAAGGATCGCCGATTTGCGCGGTGAAATCGCCGACCAAGAAAATCACTTGATGTCCCAAATCTTGGAATTGGCGTAATTTGTTCAGCACGACCGTATGCCCGAAATGCAAATCGGGCGCGGTGGGATCCATGCCGAGCTTAATGCGTAAGGTTTTGCCTGCTTTGAGTCTTTCCAGCAATTCCGCTTCGCCGATAAAATCTTCCGCACCGCGGCGGATAATCGCTAATTGTTCGTCCAAAGTTTTGTTCATGTGCATTCCTAAGAAAAATGGATAAAATGGAATCTTTAGTCTAAAAGAGCCTCTAGTGCCTAAACTACCCAAACATAATTCCGACCGCATTACCCGCCGTATGCTCCCTTGGGTATTTCTGCTAGCGATAGCAGGCATCCTATATATCGTCTATGCCCCTTTTCATCAAACGGAAACAAGCGTCGCGGATACGGCCGCATGGCAGGAAGAGGACTGGTTCGACCACTCAGAAAACGCACATGATACCGCAAGCCAAGCTCAATCACTAAGCACAGAAGAATATCAGGCTCTGCAAAAGGCGCAAGAAGCCGCTTGGCATGCCGATATTGCGCAGAGAGAAATCGCGCAGCAACAAGCGGTGGCGGATAATCAGGACGGCGCTCCAGTGCCGGAAACCGCTGAAACGGATATGACTTCTCCGACAGATAAGGCTTTGAGCGATTCCTTGCGAGAAGCGGAAAGAGAAGAGAAAACGATTGCCCAAGAAGATGAGGTTCTCGTAGAAGAACAGGCGGCAGAGGAGGCATTATCGGAACAGGCGACCGCAAACCAAACAAATACCGTATCGGCTGAAGTCGCGCCTGAAAAACCGACGGTGGAAAGTCCCGATGTCAGCGTCAGCCGCGGCGTGTTTGAAAAACGTCTGCTCATCATCGGCAGAAGCAATAATGCTTGGCAAAGTATTGTGATGCGCAAAAACATCAATCCCGTCTTATTAGAACAATTGGAAGGCTTGGTCAAACGCTTGGCGCAGCCGCATAAATCGGTGGAAATCTTATACAGCGACTATGTGCGCAACGGCAAAGTCGATCCCGCCAACAGCAAATTACTGGCGGTGCGTACCGCGCAATGGGCGTATTTTACCAATGAAGAAGGCGGCAAATTGTATTTCTACGATATGGAGGGTAATGCACCCGAGCCCAGTATGGATCGCGCGCCCTTCCGCTACAGCCATGTTACTTCCGAATTTAATCCCAACCGTCTGCATCCGATTACCCGCCGTGTGCGACCGCATTTGGGCGTGGATTTAAAAGGTCCGCACGGCACGCCGATTGCCAGCACCGGCGTCGGCATCGTCAGCTTTGCCGGTTGGCAGGGTGGTTATGGGCGCATTGTGATTGTGCAGCATCCTAATCAATATGAAACCCGCTATGCACATCTGTCTTCCATCGAAGTGGAAGTCGGGCAGCAGGTCAAACGCGGACAAATTATCGGCAAATTGGGCAACAGCGGTTTATCGACAGGCGCACATCTGCATTTTGAAGTGCGGATTAGCGGCACGCCTTACGACCCCATGACAGTTAAACTTCCGAGCTACAAACCGCTACGGCGCAGCGATTTACCGGTTTTCCAACAATACGCCAATCTGTATTTGCAAGCTATTGATGAATTGAAAGCCCTTAAGTAGAGTCGTCGATAATAGCAGCACAAGCAAGTGCGCTTTCAGGCGATTTGCTTGTGTTGAGGTGTTTTGAAAATAATGATATTACAAAGCTTAACTGCGTAATAGTTCGTTAATGCCTGTTTTGCTGCGTGTTTTTTCATCAACTTGTTTGATGATGACGGCGCAATACAGGCTGTGGCTGCCGTCGGCGGCAGGCAGATTGCCGGAAACAACCACAGAACCTGCGGGAACGCGTCCGTAAGTAATTTCTCCGGTCATGCGGTTGTAAATTTTCGTGGATTGTCCGATATAAACGCCCATGGAGATAACCGAGCCTTTTTCGACGATGACGCCTTCCACGATTTCGCTGCGCGCGCCGATAAAGCAATTATCTTCAATAATGGTAGGACTGGCTTGTAAGGGCTCGAGTACGCCGCCGATGCCCACGCCGCCGCTTAAATGCACGTTTTTGCCGATTTGCGCGCAAGAGCCTACGGTCGCCCATGTATCGACCATCGTGCCTTCATCAACATAAGCGCCGATATTGACGTATGAGGGCATCAAAACGACGCCTTTGCCCAAGAATGTGCCACGGCGGGCGACTGCCGGCGGTACGACACGCACGCCTTCGGCGGCAAAGCGTTCTTGGCTGTAATCGGCATAGCGGCTGGGGACTTTGTCAAAATAGTGCGTATAGCCGTGCGGCATGATGTGGTTGTCTTGAATGCGGAAAGACAGCAGAACGGCTTTTTTTATCCATTCGTTGACTTGCCAACCTGCTGCGCCCGGCTGAGCAACGCGCAATGTGCCGCTTTCAAGTTGCTGCAAGGTTTCTTCGATGGCTTCGCGCAGTTCTTTGCCGGCATTCGAGGGATTGATGTCGGCGCGTTGTTCAAAGGCGTTTTCGATGATGTTTTGTAAATCCATGTCGGTTTCCTGTAGCTAAAGGTCGGGCATTATAACTGATGCGCCGAGCGAAAGGCTTTACTATCTGTTTTTTAGATTTATGCTTAGAAAACGGGCGGTTTTGCGGTATAGTAGACAGGTTTTTAGTACAGGGATACGAATGAAGCCTTTTGGACGTAAAAGATATATTGCGGAGCATGCCAATTCTTGGGAGCTTTTGTTTGGTAGGATTTTGACACCGTTTGAAAAAATTGTGAACAGTTCGATTGGCAGCGGCATGTTGCTAATCGTATTGACAGTGATTGCGATGCTACTGGCGAATTCGCCTTTCTACGGACTTTATGACAAGCTTTTGCATCAGCATTTAGTGATTGCTATCGGCGATATGCGCATTGATATGACTCTGCATCATTGGATAAATGATGCGCTGATGTGTATTTTCTTTTATCTCGTCGGTTTGGAAATCAAGCGTGAAATGTTGGTAGGGGAGTTGTCCTCTTTCCGTCAGGCGATTTTGCCGATTATGGCAGCCATGGGCGGGATGATTGTTCCTGCATTGGTCTATTTTGCTTTTAATCCTAGCGGTCCGAATGCCGGCGGTTGGGGGATTCCGATGGCCACCGATATTGCTTTTGCGATTGCGATTTTGCTGCTCTTGGGCGATCGTGTTCCGGCAGGATTAATGACGATTTTGATGGCTTTGGCGATTGTGGATGATTTGGGTGCGGTGGCGGTCATTGCCTTGTTTTATACGGAAGCCATTAATTATACGGCTTTGATTTCCGCCTTTATTTGCTTTGCTGTCTTGATGGTGTTTAATCGCGCGGGTGTTCGGGCGATTTGGGCGTATTTAGTAGTAGCGGCTGCGATGTGGTTATGTATGTTGTTTTCCGGTGTACATGCTACGATTGCCGGCGTTTTGGGGGCTTTGGCAACGCCGGTACATTCTTTGTATCGCCCTGCCGAATTCAGTCGCGAAGCGCGTAAGTTGTTAGACAGATTCGATATTTATCGCGAGAACGAAAAATCTTTTATGGTGTCTGACCGCTTAAATGCCGTGCTTTATACTTTGGAAAGCGGCATTAATCGGGCGCAAACCCCTTTGCAACGTTTAGAGCATACTTTGCATAAGCCTGTATATTTCTTAGTAATTCCATTGTTTGTACTATTTAATGCCGGCGTGCATTTGGATTTCGGTACATTGCATTTATTACCGCAGAGTTCGGTGGTGCAGGGTGTTGTTTTAGGTTTGAGCGTGGGTAAATTAATCGGCATTTTCGCTGCAGTATGGCTGTGTGTGAAATTAAATTTGGCGGTCTTGCCTAAAGGTGTGAATTTCGGTCATATCATTGGCGTCGGACTCTTGGCGGGTATCGGCTTTACGATGTCAATCTTTATTTCGGAACTAGCCTTTAAAAATGATCCTCTGCATTTGTCGGAAGCGAAAATCGCCATTTTATTCGCCTCTGTCTGCGCGGGCGTTTTGGGCTATTGCTGGCTGCGTTTTTTTACCACTAAGGAAGACTATTCATGAGTGATGCGAGAAAATATTTCGGCACCGACGGCGTGCGCGGTCATGTCGGCACGGAGCCGATGACGCCGCAATGGGTCATGCATCTGGCTTGGGCGGTGGGCAAAATGCTCAATGACGCGGGTTTTGCCGGCGATAAAGTTTTAGTCGGCAAAGATACGCGGATTTCCGGTTATATGCTGGAAAATGCGGTTATCGCAGGTTTGTCCGCCGCCGGTATGGATGTGCATATGCTGGGCGTGATGCCTACGCCGGGGATTGCCTATTTTACCCGTACCTTCCATGCGGCGGCAGGGGTGGTTATTAGCGCCTCGCACAATGTCTTTAGCGATAACGGTGTGAAAGTCTTTGCCCGCGGCGGTTACAAATTGCCCGATAGTGCCGAAGCGCAGATTGAGCGTTATTTGGAACGCCCGATGAAACTGGTAGCGCCGGCGGAGATGGGCAAGGTTTATCGCATTGATGAAGCGCGCGGACGTTATATTGAATTCTGTAAAAACTCGATTGCCCTGAATTTGCCCTTTGAGCGCTTGAAAATCGTATTGGATTGCGCCAATGGCGCGACCTATGCCATCGCGCCGGCGGTATTTAGCGAATTGGGTGCGAAAGTAAAAGTCATTCATGCCGAGCCGAACGGCTGCAATATCAATGCCGGCTGCGGTTCTACGCATCCGGAATCTTTGCAGCGTGCCGTGCGCGATGAACAAGCCGATTTCGGTATCGCTTTCGACGGCGACGGCGACCGCGTCTTAATGGTTGATAGACAGGGACGACTTATCGATGGCGATGTAATTTTATATATCATTGCCAAATACCGCGCTTTCAGAGGTGAGAAGCTGCATAATGTGGTCGGCACCTTAATGACCAATTTAGGGCTGGAACGCGCATTTGCCAATATGGGCATTCAGTTGCACCGCACCAATGTCGGCGACCGCTATGTTTTGGAAAAATTGCAAGAATTGGACGCACGCATCGGCGGCGAGAATTCCGGGCATATTATCTGCTTGGATAGAAACTCGACGGGAGATGGTATCATAGCCGCTTTGCAAGTCTTGGCGGCAATACTGGAAATGCAAACCAGCTTGGAAGAGCTGACCGCCGATTTGCAGATGACCACGCAAATATTAAAAAATGTGACGGTGGAACAAAGAGACCGCGTCATGCAAAGCGAAAACGTGAAAAACGCGATTGCACAAGCCGAGCAAGAATTAGGCAAGGAAGCGCGTTTGTTAATCCGTCCATCAGGCACGGAGCCGAAAATCCGCGTCATGGCGGAGGGCGATGACGAGCGCCTATTGGAAAAGGTCGTCAACGAATTAATTCGGGTAATTAAACAGGAGAATAGTCATGCGTAAACCCATAGCAGCCGCAAACTGGAAAATGAACGGCGATTTGGCATTAATCAACACATTTGCCGCCGCACAATTGGCTCATGCCAATGTGCAGACCATTTGGGGATTGCCGGCTATTTTATTGCCGGCGGCGAAAGCGGCAGGATTTGCCGATTTGGCGGGCGAAGACGTATCTGCTTATGAAAAAGGTGCTTACACAGGCGAGATTTCTGCCGCCATGCTGAAAGAAGCCGGTTGCGCCTATTGCATCATCGGACATTCGGAACGCCGCACCATGCACGGCGAAGATGAAAGCATCTTGCAAGAAAAATGGAAACAATTAAAAGCGCAGGGCATTCATCCCGTATATTGCTTGGGAGAATCGGAAGCCGAATATGACGGCGGACAAACCCAAGCGGCAATCGAACGCCAATTGTTACCGATTTTAGAAGCCGGATTGATTGACGAGCATACGGTATTGGCATATGAGCCGGTATGGGCGATCGGTACGGGAAAAGCCGCCACTGCAGAATATGCGCAAAGCGTGCATGAGCAAATTCGGAAAATCCTTTCCGAGAAATGTGGTAACATAGCAGAAAAGGTAAGAATTCTTTATGGCGGCAGCGTGAAACCCGACAATGCGTCAGAGTTGATTGTTAAAGCCGATATCGACGGATTCTTAGTAGGCGGAGCATCCTTACAAGCAGATGCTTTTGGTAAGATTATTGAGGCTATGGCATGATTTTAATCATTGCACAAATTATTTTTCTCGCAACAGCGATAGGGCTAAGCGTTCTAATCCTGTTGCAACAATCAAAAGGCGCTGGAATGGGCGCCTCTTTTGGTGCGGGCGCTTCAGGCACGGTGTTTGGCGCGCGCGGCGCAGGTTCGTTTTTATACAAATTAACGCGCATCTTGGCGGTGATATTCTTCATCAGCGCTTTGATGATGGGTTATGTGCAAAATAAACAAGCGAATAGCGGTAATATTTTGCAAAATAATCAGTTTGAAACGCAAAATTCAGCAGCAGGTATTGACGTACCCCTTGGCGATAGTGATAATAGCGCCCCTGCTTCTGATGCCGGTATTCCTTTGGAAAGCAATCAGTAATAAGACTGCTTCTAGAAGAAAATACGCCGACGTGGTGGAATTGGTAGACACGCTATCTTGAGGGGGTAGTGAGCCTAGCTCGTGCGAGTTCGAGTCTCGCCGTCGGCACCATTATTGATTATACGGCTAATAATTAGCCACAAATCATGAAAGCAAGGTAAAGATGCATGATAGTCATTAAAAAAGGCATAGAATTGCCCATCTCTGGTGCTGTCGCCAACGATAGTATCCATCAGCTTCCGACTCAAGCACTTTATGCCGTGATTGGTGATGATTACCTCGGTCTGCGACCGACAATGATGATTGCCGTAGGGGATAAGGTTCGCGAGGGACAACCACTCTTTGAAGATAAAAAAAATCCGGGCGTATTTATCTGCTCTCCTGTTTCAGGGGAAATCGCAGATATCGTACGCGGCGAACGCCGTCGTTTGCTGGCGGTAACGATTCGTCCCGATGAAAGTCTGGAACCTATTCGTTTCACCCAGTTTGATGAAGATGCTTTGGCGGAAATCTCTGCCGAACAAGTACGCGAGCAATTGCAAAAAAGCGGCACTTGGGCTTTATTCCGTCAACGTCCTTTCGATAAAACGCCGAAAATTGATGCGACACCGCAGGCGATTTTCGTTAATACGATGGATAGCAATCCCTTAGCCGTAAATCCTATGTTGGCATTTGCCGATCGGGAAGCCGATTATCAAGCAGGCTTAACGGTGTTGAGTAAATTAACAGCAGGCCCCGTGCATGTGGTTCATGAGCCTAAAACAAAATTGCCGCAAACCTTAGCGCGCCATGTGCAATATCATGCAATAGACGGTATTCATCCTGCGGGATTGGTGGGAACGCATATCCACTTTATTGATCCGGTAAGCGTAAATAAAACTGCATGGCATCTAAATTTGCAGGACTTGCTGGCGATTGGTCATTTATTCCGCACAGGGCGCTTGGATAATGAGCGCATTATCAGCATTGCCGGACCCGGCGTGAAAAATCCGCAATTCGTTAAAACACGCATCGGTGTTAGCTTAACTCATGTATTAAAGGATAATCTTGCCGAAGGCGAGCAGCGTATTATTTCCGGTTCTATTTTTGCCGGTCGTCAAACCGACGCAGAAACGGCATTCTTAGGTTTTTATGATAAGCAAGTGATCGTTCTGCCGGAAGGTCGCGATTCTGTTTTCTTAGAATTTATGCGTCCCGGTGCAAATTCTTATTCGCGTACTCGTGCCTATTTAGGACGTTTTCTGAAAAAACCTTTGCCGTTTACCACCTCTATGCAAGGTTCACCCCGTCCAATCGTGCCTTTTGGTATTTATGACGAGGTTATGCCTTTGGATATTTTGCCGACCTTGCTTTTAAAGGCTTTGGTCATTAAAGATACGGATACGGCGGTACAATTAGGTGCTTTGGAATTAGCGGAAGAAGACGTAGCTTTGCTGACCTATGTTGACCCGGGCAAACATGATTTTGGGGCAATTTTGCGTGAAAATCTTGAGCAAATTGAAGAGGAAGGCTAAGTATGAAGCAATTATTTGACAAGATGGCGCCGATTTTTGAAAAAGGCGGCAAATTAGAAGCCCTTTATCCGGTTTATGAAGCGGCTGCAACGATTTTTTATAGCCCGAATTATGTGACTGCGCGTCCTTCGCATGTGCGTGACCCGATTGATTTAAAAAGGGTTATGATTCTGGTGTGGCTGGCGGCTTTTCCTGCCATGTTTTTCGGTTGGTATTTTGCCGGCTCCCAAGCCGCTTTAGCCGGCGGGATTGAACGCGGCTTTTTCGGCAATTTGATTGCCGGCGCAATGCTGCATTTGCCTGTCTATATTGTGACTTTCGCGGTCGGCGGCTTTTGGGAAGTCTTATTTGCCATTGTGCGCAAGCATGAAGTATCCGAAGGCTTTTTCGTTACCTCGATTCTGTTTTCTTTGATTCTGCCGCCTAGCATTCCTTTATGGCAAGTAGCACTCGGTATCAGCTTTGGCGTCGTTATCGGTAAAGAAGTCTTCGGTGGTACAGGACGCAACTTTATCAATCCGGCTTTGGCAGGACGTGCGTTTTTATATTTCGCCTATCCTGCGCAGATGTCCGGCGATAAGGTATGGGCTGGTGCCGAGCAATATGTGGACGGCTATACCGGCGCGACACCTTTGTCGCAAGCAGCTGCAGACGGTATGTCTTCGCTTAATCTGAGCTGGTGGGACGCTTTTATCGGCAATATGCCCGGTTCGGTAGGGGAGGTTTCTACCTTTGCCATTTTATTAGGTGCGGCATTTTTGCTGATTACCGGTATCGCTTCTTGGCGCATTATGCTAGGCACCTTATTAGGCTGCGTTGCCACTTCATTGCTGTTTAATATCATTGGTAGCGAAACCAACCCGATGTTTGCCATGCCGTTTTGGTGGCATATCGTCTTAGGCGGATTTGCCTTTGGTGCCGTGTTTATGGCGACTGACCCAGTTACAGCATCCGTAACGAATACCGGACGTTATGTTTTCGGTTTCCTGATTGGCATGATGACGGTTTTGATTCGTGTGGTCAACCCGGCTTTCCCAGAGGGAATTATGTTAGCGATTATTTTTGCCAACATTTTTGCTCCTACTATCGATTACTTTGTGATGAACGCCAATATCAAGCGTCGTAAGGTGAGAACTCATGTCAACTGAAAATAAATCTCTCGATATTTTTAAGTTCGCGGGTATGGTGTGTTTGGCCTGCTCATTAGTGGTCTCTGTTTCGGCGGTCGCTTTGCGCGGTTTGCAAACGCAGAATGCGAATAATGAAATGAAGATTAATATCCTGCGTGCTGCCGGTTTGGCAGGCGCGGATGAGAAATTATCTGCAGCGCAAATTGATGAAAAATTCAAGGAAGTTGTGCCGGTAGTGGTTGAGCTTGCCACAGGAGAATTGGATAAGAGCAAGAATCCTCTGGAATATAAAATGTATGCGGCAGCGCAAAATAATCAAGACGGGCGCGCATTAAGCGAAGATCCTGCCAATATCAAGCGCATCGCCAAACACGGCTCGGCTTATGTGTTGCTCAAAGGCGATGACATCGACCGTTTGATTTTACCGATACAAGGTTACGGTTTATGGTCGACGATGTATGGTTTTACCGCCTTGACCTTTAAAAGCGAGCAGCCTGAAATCGCCAGCATTACTTTCTATCAGCAGGCTGAAACAGCGGGCTTGGGTTCAAGAATTACCGAGCCAGCTTGGCAAAGCAAATTTGAGGGTCGGATTCCTTATGATGCCAACGGTACTCCGCAATTGGAAATTGTGAAACCGAGAGTCAGCTATGAGGAAAATCAGGTCGAAGCGATTGCCGGCGCTACGTTGACCAGTAAAGGCGTTGAAAATATGATGAATTTCTGGTTGGGCGAGCAGGGCTATCAGCCTTTTGTGGAGCGGATTGTCGGTGGTGAAATCGACGCGCAGGCATTGCGCGATGCCAGCCAAGCCGCAGCACAAGGTCAATAATGGGGTGTGCACATGAGTGAAAAAACGTATTCTTATAAAGAAATTTTACTGGCGCCGATTTTTGCGAATAACCCAATCGGTTTGCAAGTATTGGGTATCTGTTCTGCTTTGGCGGTAACAGGCAGCATGAAAACGGCTTTTTTGATGAGTTTGAGTTTAACGGCGGTAACTGCCTTTTCAAATTTATTCATTAGCTTGATTCGTAACCGTATCCCTAACAGCATCCGAATTATTGTGCAAATGACGGTGGTTGCTTCTTTGGTAATTTTGGTTGATCAGCTGTTGAAAGCTTTTGCTTTTGAATTGTCTAAGCAGCTTTCTGTTTTTGTCGGTTTGATTATTACCAACTGTATTGTGATGGGGCGTTTGGAAGCCTATGCCATGTCTAATCCGCCTTTACCCAGTTTGGTGGACGGTATCGGCAACGGTTTGGGCTATAGCGCGATGCTTTTATCTGTGGGAACGGTGCGCGAGATTTTCGGCAGCGGCACATGGTTCGGCATTCCCGTATTGCCTACCGTCGAAAGCGGCGGCTGGTACTTGCCTAACGGTCTCATGGTATTGCCTCCCAGTGCCTTCTTTGTTATCGGCTTGCTGATTTGGGCTTTGCGTACATGGAAAAGCAATCAGGTCGAGCCGCGCGAATACGTAGAAGCAAAAGCGGCTAAACCGCTGGTCGGCGGGCATCCTGCGCATCATTAAGGAGTTAAGGCAATGGAACATTATATTAGCCTCTTTGTTAAATCAATTTTTATTGAAAATATGGCACTGTCCTTTTTCTTGGGCATGTGTACTTTCTTAGCCATTTCCAAAAAAATCAGTACGGCAATGGGATTGGGGATTGCAGTCATCGTGGTGCAAACCCTGACTGTGCCGCTGAATAATCTTCTCTATACCTATTTACTGAAAGAAAATGCGGTATTGTGGCAGAGCTTGGGCATGAACGTGAATTTGAGTTTCCTCGGCTTGATTGCCTATATCGGCGTGATTGCGGCGATGGTGCAAGTCTTGGAAATGTTCTTAGACAAATACGTGCCGGCGCTTTATGCCGCTTTAGGGATTTTCCTGCCGCTGATTACGGTGAATTGCGCGATTATGGCGGGTTCATTGTTCATGGTTGAGCGTAATTATAATTTCGGCGAATCGGTCGTCTATGGTATCGGCGGCGGTTTCGGCTGGGCTTTGGCTATCGTGCTTTTAGCGGGCGTGCGTGAGAAATTGCGCTATGCCGATGTGCCTAAAGGCTTGCAAGGCTTAGGAATTACTTTTATCGCCACAGGTTTGATGGCATTAGGCTTTATGTCTTTCTCCGGCGTGCAGTTGTAAGCGAGGAAACAATGGAAATTATTTACGGAATACTCATTTTTACCGGCTTGGTACTGCTCTTAGCTGCGGTTATTTTAGTGGCGAAAAAATGGCTGGTGCTGGAAGGCAATATTAAAATCATCGTTAACGGCGAAAAAGAAATCGACGTGCCTGCCGGCGGCAAATTGCTCGGCGCTTTGGCGGAAGGCGGCATTTACGTGTCTTCGGCTTGTGGCGGCGGCGGCAGCTGCGGTCAGTGCCGCGTTAAGGTCAGCGAAGGCGGCGGCGAGATTTTACCGACCGAACTTAACCATATTACCAAGCGCGAAGCGCGAGAAGGCGAGCGTTTGTCTTGCCAAGTGGCGGTCAAGCGCGATATGCATGTGGAAGTCGAGGAATCGGTATTCGGCGTTAAAAAATGGGAATGCACGGTTATTTCTAATGATAACAAGGCAACCTTTATTAAAGAGCTGAAATTACAGATTCCGGACGGCGAATCGGTGCCTTTCCGTGCCGGCGGCTATATCCAGATTGAAGCTCCGGCACATGAAGTCAAATATGCGGACTACAAAGATAATATTGCGGCTGAATTCCATGAAGATTGGGATAAATTTGATTTGTGGCGCTATGTCTCAACAGTGAATGAGCCGATTATCCGTGCTTACTCTATGGCGAATTATCCTTTAGAAGAAGGCATCATTATGCTTAACGTACGGATTGCTTCTCCGCCGCCGCGCGGGCCCGAAGGCATTCCTCCGGGTAAGATGTCGTCTTATATTTGGTCATTAAAACCCGGTGATAAAGTGATTATTTCAGGACCTTTCGGCGAGTTTTTTGCCAAAGAAACCGAGGCGGAAATGGTCTTTATCGGCGGCGGTGCAGGTATGGCGCCGATGCGTTCGCATATTTTTGATCAGCTTAAACGTATTGGCACTAAACGTAAAATCACTTTTTGGTATGGCGCACGTTCCAAGAAAGAAATTTTCTACAAAGAAGATTTTGATGCCTTGGCAGCAGAATTTCCGAATTTCACTTGGCATATTGCGCTTTCGGATGCTTTGCCGGAGGATAATTGGACAGGTTATACCGGCTTTATTCATAATGTGGTGTATGAGCAGTATTTGAAAGATCATCCGGCACCTGAAGATTGCGAATATTATATGTGCGGTCCGCCGATTATGAACAAATCCGTGATCGATATGCTGCATAATTTGGGCGTTGAAGATGACAACATCATGCTTGATGACTTCGGTGGTTAAGCGAATGCGTCTTTCACAATGGAAAATGCCACTCCTTTTTGCAGTGGCATTATGCTTTTTATCGGCTTGTGCGGAAGAAGCATCGCTTAATTTGCAGGTTTTGCGCGGACAAACAATGGGTACTTATTGGCAAGTCAGCATTGCCGAGAAGCATTTGCCGATTGAAGCTTCTGCCTTGCAAACAGGGATTGAGGCGGAATTGGCGGCAGTCAATCAGTCGATGTCCACCTATATTCCCGATTCGGAACTGATGCGCTGGAATCGGCAAAGCAGTAGCGAGCCGCAAAATATTAGCCCCGAATTGCGGCATGTCGTCGCGAAAGCCCTGCAAATTAGCGCGCAAAGCGAAGGTATGTACGATGTAACGGTCGGGCCCTTGGTCAATTTATGGGGATTCGGCCCTGATAAAGTGCAAAGGGCACCGAGCGAGGCGGCGGTGGCGGAAGTGCTGTCTTATACAGGCTATCAGCATCTGCAATTAAGCGCGGCTGGGCTGGCAAAAGACCATCCGCAAACGCAGATTGATTTGTCTTCAATCGCCAAAGGCTACGGCGTGGACAGAGTGGCCGATTATTTGCAGCGGCAGGGATTGCAACATTTCATCATTGATATCGGCGGCGAAGTGCGTATGCAGGGCAACCGTTTTGGGCAGGCGTGGCGTATCGGCGTGGAAATGCCCAAGCATAGCGGTGCGCGTGAATTGGAAAGCGTGATTCGCGTGCAAGACCGGCAATTATCGATGGCGACTTCTGGCAATTATCGTAATTTTCTTAATTACGAAGGTGTGCAAGCGGTGCATACGATTAACCCTAAAACCGGCAAGGGCGCGCAATCTTCGCTGCTTTCGGTAACCGTGTTGCATGAAGATTGCATGAGCGCCGATGCTTATGCAACGGCGTTAATGGCATTAGGCGACAGGCAAGCGGAAGATTTTGCCGCCCGATACGATTTGGCGGTATTATTTATTTTTGCGGGCGAGCAGGCGGGCGAATTCACATTGCGCACGAGTCCGCGTTATGAATCTGTATTAAAAGGAGACAATCCATGATTGAGGCACTACTTATTTTTATTGTATTTGCATTGGTAATGTTGGGCATGGCAGTAGGTGTGATGTGCGGACGCAAGCCGATTGCGGGCAGCTGCGGCGGTTTAGGCGCAGTCGGCGTGGAGCGCGCCTGCGGCTGTAAAGACGTATGTAAAAACGAGGAAGTGACGGAGCAAAAGAGCGCTAGGCAATCGTCTGATACGCAGATTTATCGTCCTTAATCTATATTCATATCAAAACAATAAACGATTTTTATCTGTCGGTTTAAACAATAAGAAATCTAACACTTTAGCTTTTCGTCTTTGCGATGAGTTGACGATATTAAAGCAAGGTGCAACTCTTGTCCTGATGTTGAAAATATTGCCGTAAGCCATCGATATAGTCGGATAAGCGAAAAAGTCATGCCAAAGCAGGGAGGCGCAGGCAGTACGAAAAGTACTACAGCGTTTGGCTCGCCTTGCCGTACGCTTTTGATACTGTCTGCGGCTCGCCGCCTTGTACTACTTTTTCATTTCTCCGACTATAGTCAAAGAATTGAAAAAGTATTACGGATTTGGTTTGCCTTGCCTTGCCGTACGCTCTGTACTGCCTGCAGCTCGCCGCCTTGTACTAATTTCCACTTCTCCGACTATATGTATGCTTTTCATTTCTGCGCTCAGATGAAGACAAGGTGAAAATCTCTTAAGAAATACAAAGATTATTTCAGGTGTTAAGAAAATATTGACAATTTCAATTGAAATATTCATCTTTTTCTGTTGAATTTTTATGCTTTAATAATTTGGCTAAGATAATGTTTTAAATGAAAAACATTCCTATTGGCGCTTAAATGATAAAGTACAAAAGAGAGGCAATGATGAAAATCGTCATGATACCAAAAGTATTATCTGCGGCATTGATGTGCGCGTATGCACAGATGCTTTGGGCGGCGGATGAGGCGGCGGAAAAAATCGATGTTGCTACTTTGCAACAGACCGCAAGCAGCATTTTCCAAGCTTTGCCAAGTCAAGCGCAGTTAAAAGAAGTCAATCCGCAAACCACAAAAGCTTTGGTCGCGCTTGGGTAGAAGCTGTATTTTGAACCGCGCCTATCCCAATCGCGCAATATTTCTTGTAATACCTGCCATAATTTATCTACTTACGGTGTCGATAATGCGGCTTTAAGCTTGGGTGTAGGAGCAGAACTAGGCGGTCGCAATTCGCCGACAGTATTAAATGCAGCATTAAATGCCAGCCAATTTTGGGATGGTCGAGCCCATGATGTAGAAGAGCAGGCAGGCGGTCCTTTGCTTAATCCTGTGGAAATGGCATTGCCGGATGAGGCGACAGCCGTGCAGCGTATCGCTGAAATTCCGGGCTATGTAGAAGAATTTAAACAGGTATTCGGCGATGATGAGGTGAGCTTCACGCGTATTACTTCTGCTATCGGTGCTTTTGAACGCACTTTATTAACGCCTTCTCGTTTTGATGCCTTTTTAAGCGGCGATCAGGCAGCATTAAATGCGCCAGAATTGCGTGGTTTGAATGCTTTTATCAATCGCGGCTGTATTTCCTGTCATGCCGGTGTGAATTTAGGTGGCGAACATTTTCAAAAATTCGGTTTAGTCGAAGGTCCTTATTGGAACCTGAGTTCGGGATAAGCACCCCACTAAAAAATAAAGAGCAATTGTGATAATCTGCTGTTTTGACGAAACAAACCATCACAAAAGCCCTTTAACATGGAACATCTTACAACACTTTTCTGCCAAGTAGATGATTTTTGTAAAACATTTGAAGCAGACTTTAACCGCACACTCATCAGCAAACCCAACAGCAGAAACCGAAAAG
>NZ_JBXGGR010000099.1:0-23389 GCF_056855035.1 Suttonella sp. | reverse complement strand
ATGATTTTGTCTGCCATCTTTTTTGACCTGTTTTGAGCCACAGAAAAAGCATTTTTTGTGTTCAAAGCTTTTGACCTCGCTAAAAGCCTTACAGAATAGGGCTTTTCAAACTTTTTAGCACCTAAAATGTCCCTTTGCCCTTTATTGCGGAATTTCAATCAATAAAGCCCCGTTTTCCTGCCGCCAATTGAGTTGGCGCAAGACGCTCATGCCGAGCAGGACTTCATCATCCATGTTCGGCATAATCCATACGGGAACGTTTTTCATCAGAATCGGTCCGATTTCCAGCCGCGCAATGCGGCTGGCGCGGGCTTCAACACTGCCGTTAGCGGTTTGCATTGTGCCGTAGCCACCGCGTTCCAAGCCGGCTAAATCGGCGATTTTTTCATTGACGGCAATGCCCGTGGCACCGGTATCGAGCAAGAAGTTGACGGCTATGCCGTTGATGGCGCCGTCTGCGCGGTAATGATGACCGTCAGAGGCTTGGAGTTTGAGGGTTTGAATGCCGTTGATGCTTTCTATGCTGCTGCTTTTTCTCAAATATCCGCCAAAATGAAGGAATATCAGCAGTAAAATGCCTAAAAATGCCAGTATGCTGAAATAAAAGCCGAAATTATTTTGTGCATTAGGTGAGGATGTGTTCATTTTTTCGAGTGTGGATTAGTGTTATCTTGCGCAAGGTTTCTTATGTATTTTAACTGATGGAGCGAATGATGAATATCAATAATATTTTAAATCAAGTTTTAGGTGCCGGTCAGCAGTATAGCCGCAATGGCAGCGTCAGCGGCAAGGGATTGGGCGGTTTGCTGCAAAATAGCGATCAATTGAAAAAATTGGGCGGTGGCGCGGCTGCTGCCGGTATTTTGTCGATGATTTTAGGCGGCAGCAACGGTTCGCGCGGCATGGCGGGTTCTTTAGCCAAAATGGGTTCTTTAGCAGCGGTAGGTTCTCTGGCTTATAAGGCCTATCAGGATTGGCAGCGCAATAATGAAGGTTCCGTGCAGCAAGGTACGGCGGCTCAGACCGGCGCTGCCAACCGTGGCGAGGTGATGGTGCCGACTGCGGAACGTGGCAGTGTTGAAGTGGAAAATAACAGCCGCTTGATTTTAAGAGCGATGGTTTCCGCAGCTAAGGCGGACGGCGAGATTAGCGCGGATGAGGAACGTGCGATTGTTGAGCAGATCGGCACTGAAGATCGTGAAGTGCAGCAATGGTTGCAAAGTATTATTGCCAATCCGCCTTCTGTACAGCAGATTGCCGCAGAGGTGGGCGGTGATCAAGGATTGGCGGCCGAGGTGTATTTAGCGGCGCGTATTGTCTGCGGTGATTTGGATCGCAAGGAAATTATTTATTTGGCGAATTTGCAGCAAGCGCTTGGTTTGCGTGATTCTTTTGTGGAGTTATTGGAAAAGCAGGCGGGTTTTTAAACAATACCGCTTAAAAAAGCACCTTCGCGGTGCTTTTTTATTGGCGCCTGTTTGATACTAGTGCTAGAATGCGCGCTGTCCGCCCGTAGCTCAGCTGGATAGAGCGTTGCCCTCCGGAGGCAAAGGCCAGGGGTTCGAATCCCTTCGGGCGGGCCATTTTTAGGTTTCCTTTTGTGTGTTTGCTCACTTTTGCGGGCTTTTTTACCGGCAAATGTATAGTTAATTCATGACAAAGGAGAACGCTTAACGCGTTATATTCCTTATTGTTTACGTCGATATGTAAAAGTCACATTTTATGTTGTTTTGATATGAATTTACTGGGCGGATTCAAGGATTAAACCGCGTGGGCAACAAGTTGCCCACCTTATCTTGCGTGTCTTTATTTGAGCCGAATTAACTATAAAATATGCCTATTCTCCATTCGGGCATTTTTTCGCTATAGTCGGAGAAGTCAAAAAGTAGCGCAAGGCGGCGAGCCGTAGACAGTACAAGAACGTACGGCAAGGCGAGCCAAGTCCTTAATGCTTTTTCAATTTTTCGACTATATAGCCCTAAGGCTTGAAATGCTGCTACAACCCTGTCTTGCTTTATTCTTTGCGGCTTATTGCCTTATTGTATTTTGCTTGCCATCGATGATAAGTATTTGCATGATGCGGTGATATTTTCTTAGTGGTATTTAAAAGGGCTGCGCTATATAATCCGCCTTTTTGCGGAATATAAGGTTATGGCTAATCAAGAATCGCGTGTCTTATTATTAGAGGGGGTTCACCAAAATGCGGTGGATAGTTTGCAGCGTGAGGGTTTTACGCAAATCACCGCTTTGCCTGAGGCTTTGGAAGGCGAGGAGTTGCAGGAGGCTTTGGCGCAGGCGGATGTGGTCGGTATTCGTTCGCGTACGCAGCTTAGTCGCGAAGTCTTGCAGGCGGCGCCGCATTTACGCGCCATCGGCTGTTTTTGCATCGGCACGAATCAGGTGGATGTGCAGACGGCGCAGCAGTTAGGTATTCCTGTTTTCAATGCGCCGTATTCCAATACGCGCTCGGTGGCGGAGTTGGTCTTGGCGGAAATCATTTCTCTTTTGCGCGGCATGACAGATAAAAGCCATATGGTGCATATCGGCAAATGGCCTAAGAATGCGAAGGGATCTTATGAGGCGCGCGGAAAAACTTTAGGTATTGTCGGTTACGGCAATATCGGCGCGCAATTATCCGTCTTAGCCGAAGCTTTGGGTATGCGCGTGATTTATTTTGATGTGGAAACCAAGCTGCCGCTTGGCAATGCCGAACCGGCGATGTCATTGGATAGTTTGTTAAAAGAGTCGGACGTGGTGAGTTTGCATGTGCCTGAATTGCCTTCGACAAAGAATATGATGACGCATCGAGAGTTTGCCTTGATGAAGAAGGGGGCGATGTTTATTAATGCGGCACGCGGGCATTGTGTGTCGATAGAAGATTTGCATACCGCTTTATTGTCCAAGCATTTGGGCGGCGCCGCCTTGGATGTGTTCCCGATTGAGCCCAAAGGCAATGATGAGTCTTTGGATTGCCCTTTGCGCGGTTTGCCAAATGTTATTTTAACGCCTCATATCGGCGGTTCTACGCAGGAAGCGCAAGCCAATATCGGTTTGGAAGTGGCGGAAAAATTGGCGAAATTTATTATTACGGGCTCTACGGTGTCTGCGGTGAATTTTCCTGAGATTTCATTGCCAAAGCAGGAGGGAGCGCACCGTATTTTGCATATCCACCATAATCAGCCCGGCGTATTGGCGGACGTGATTCATTTATTTGCAGAAAATGGCATCAATATTAGTGCACAGGCATTGATGACGCGTAATGATATCGGAATGTTGCTGATGGATATTGACGATAGCAGTTCGACGGTGGCTTTGGAAAAAATTCGCGGTGTGGCGGGTACAATTCGCGCGAGATTATTAAGCTGATTGTCTGCAGAAATTCTTTTCCCAAAAGTATAAGAAAGCCGCTGTGAGGAGCGGCTTTCTTGTATCGTTTATTCGAATCGGTGCGTGTATTGCAGTCCTATGAAATGCGAATCTGCTTTGAATTTGCTTGAGCCGCTAACGCTCGAATCAACGCAAGGACTAATGCTGCATCCGTTGAATTTTGCTTCGGAATCTTTAACGGTCACATAGCTGTAGCCAAGATTGATGCTGCTCTTGTCATTGAGTTCGTATTTAGCGCCAAGAGACAGCCAAAAGCGGTCATTATCCGGCATGGTCACGAGGCGGTGTTCGACATCTCTGATAGGTGCTTGATCCCAAGCAATACCTGCGCGTAATTGCAAAGGTTCGCTGATTTGATAGCTGCCGCCAAGCCCAATGCGCCATGTATCTTTCCAATGCGGAGAAATACGGCTGATTTCCGTCTCTCCGCCTACGACGGCTTTTTTATTTTCAAAGGTAATATCTAATTCATTAAAACGCGAATGGCGCGTCCAAGTAACATTAGCAAAGAGATCTAATTGCGGACTGGCTTGATACATGCCATGCAAAGACAATGATTCAGGTGTGGCGATTTTACCGCTGACGCCTTCTTCTGCAGCATAGCCGTTAGCTCGCACACCGGCAACCGCAAGAGGATTAGCGAATGCAGAACCTTCCAGCGACCAGTTTGCTCGCCCTTTAAGAGTGTGTTTGATAGAGCTGCGATAGCTTAGTCCCAAACGTGTTTGCTCGTTTACATCCCACATCCAGCCTAAATTAAAACCAAAACCCCAGTCATCTGCATCGATTTCGGCAAAGCCGTCTGCCAGACCATTAGGAATACGAGTGCCGCTTGCTCTTGAGAGTGCAGGAGAAAAGTTAGCATATTTACGCAGTTTGGCATCAGCATGTTGGGCGATAAGTCCTATGCCGATGCTGTGTTGTGGATGAATTTTAAAGGCAATCGAAGGGTTGATGGCAAGAGTTTGCAGTTCCGTGCGATTAATCGCATAACGGTTAACACTTTGATGATCATATTCTGTCGAGGTGCCGAAGGGGACATAAACCCCTAATCCGGCAGTAATATTTTCATTGATTGGATAGGCAAAATAGGCATGCGGAATCATTTTCCATTGATCGGCGATTTTACCGCTTGAATTACCGTTAACTGCTCCAGCACCTGCATAAGCAGGATAGCTTGCTTGCGCATCATAATATCTGGCGTTTGGACGTGCTAATAAAACATTTCCACTAATTTGCATGCTGTTTAAATAACTTAATCCCGCAGGATTGTAAAAAATAGTGCCTGCATCTGCCGCTTCTGCAGCGGATGCATCGGCGGTACTCATGGCGGAAATGTTTTGTCCGCCGACATTATAGCCGGAGGCAAAGACGGTACTGGCAAAAGCGGCTACTAAGCTGCCGAGTAAGATTTTTTGTAAGCTATACATCATATCTATATCGATTTGTGTTCCTATCTTTACTTTAGCATAAAATTACCTTAATGAAATAGTTAAGATGAAAAACTTTCTATGCTTATCTGATTTTCTTGCTCCTTTTCCGCTAACGGTATTTTTACAAATAAGTTGCGTCTGTTATCTTTCGATTTTGTGGTAAACTGGGCGATTTTTGCCGGGCTAGCGCTTTGGCTTTATTCATTCAGCGGAGAAGTAAAATGACTCATCACATTGCAAAAGACATCGATCCACAAGAAACTCGGGAATGGCTTGTTGCCTTAGCAAATGTTCAAGAACGCGACGGCGAGGAACGCATCCAATTCTTATTGGCGGAATTGGCAAAACAAGCCAAAATTGCTGTCAGTACAGGTGTAACCCCCTATATCAACACAATTTCTCACGAAGATCAGCCGACTTATCCGGGCAATATGCTTTTAGAGAGAACGATTCGTAATGCCATTCGTTGGAATGCTATCGCTATGGTTCTGCGTGCCGGTAAAAATACCAACGTCGGCGGCCATATCGCTTCCTTTACTTCAGCGGTGATGCTGTATGAAGTCGGGCAGAACCATTTTTGGCGCGGTCAGGAAGACGGTCATTTGGGGGATTTGGTATTTTTCCAAGGTCATTCTTCGCCGGGTATGTATGCCCGCGCCTATTTGGAAGGTCGTTTGAACGAAGAGCAATTGGATCATTATCGTCAAGAAGTGGACGGCAAAGGCATCTCTTCTTATCCGCATCCTTGGTTGATGCCGAATTTCTGGCAATTCCCCACCGTATCTATGGGTTTAGGTCCGATGATGGCGATTTATCAGGCGCGCTTTATGAAATACATGGAAGATCGCGGCTTCTTGCCTGAGAATGATCGTAAAGTCTGGTGCTTCTGCGGCGATGGCGAGATGGACGAGCCGGAATCGCGTGGTGCTTTAGCAACTGCCGGTCGCGAGCATTTGGATAATTTGATTTTTGTCATTAACTGCAATTTGCAGCGCTTGGACGGTCCGGTACGCGGCAACGGCAAGATTGTGCAGGAACTTGAAGCCGAGTTTCACGGCTGCGGTTGGGAAGTGATTAAAGTGTTGTGGGGCAGCGGTTGGGACAAACTTTTTGCCAAAGACAAAGACGGTCTCTTGCAAAAACGCATGACCGAAGTATTAGACGGCGATTATCAAACTATCCGCGCCAAAGACAGTCAATATTTGCGTGACTTTTTCTTCAATACCCCGGAACTGAAAGAGCTGATCGCCGATTGGACGGATGAAGACTTGTGGGCATTGCGCCGCGGCGGGCATGATGTTGAAAAAGTCTATGCTGCTTATCACAGAGCCGTGCGTAGCGACAAACCTGTCGTGATTCTTGCGCAAACGGTCAAAGGATTCGGTATGGGCGAAGCCGGTGAAGGACAGAATATTGCGCATCAGGCCAAAAAAATGACGCTCGAGCAGCTGCGTCATTACCGTGAGCGTTTCGAAATAGATGTGAGTGATGATATTGTCGAAGAAGTAGGTTTTGTCAAACTTGAAGAAGGTAGTGAGGCATACAACTATCTTCACGAACGTCGCAAGGCGCTTAACGGCTATGTGCCGACGCGGCGCGAAACATCCGAAGCTTTGGAAATTCTTGATTTATCCGCATTTGATGCCGTGTTGAAAGGTTCCGGCGAAGGGCGCGAAATTTCAACGACGATGGCTTTTGTGCGCGTGTTGAATACCCTGATGAAAGATAAGAATATCGGCTCGCGTATTGTGCCGATTGTGCCGGACGAATCGCGGACTTTCGGTATGGAAGGAATGTTCCGCCAATACAGTATTTGGAATCAAAAAGGTCAGCAATATGTGCCGCAGGATCAAGGACAACTCATGTATTACCGTGAGGACAAAAAAGGTCAGATTTTGCAAGAAGGCATCAATGAAGCCGGCGGCATTTGTGATTTTATTGCAGCAGGCACGGCGCATTCCGTACATAATCAGCCGATGGTGCCTTTCTATATCTATTACTCCATGTTCGGTTTCCAACGCTTTGGCGATTTTGCTTGGGCTGCGGCGGATCAGCGTTGCCGCGGTTTCTTGGTAGGCGGTACTGCCGGACGCACGACCTTGAACGGCGAAGGCTTGCAGCATGAAGACGGGCACAGTTTGATTCAAGCGGGTTTGATTCCTAACTGTATGCCTTATGATCCTACTTATGGCTACGAATTGGCTGTTGTCGTCCAAGACGGTTTGCGCCGTATGTACACAGAGCAAGAGGATATCTTCTATTATCTGACGGTGATGAACGAAAATTACTATCAGCCGGCGATGCCTGAGCGTGAAGGTATTGAAGAAGAGATTCTTAAGGGATTGTATTCACTAAAAACTTCAGAAAAAAATTCTGAATTGCGTGTGCAATTGATGGGCTCAGGCACGATTTTGAACGAAGTCGTTGAAGCGGCAGCTTTATTAGAATCCGATTGGGGCGTAGCGGCAGATGTGTGGAGCGCTACCAGCTTTACCTTATTGGCACGCGATGGTATGGAAGTAGAACGCTACAACCGCTTAAATCCGATGCAGACACCGAAAAAATCATTTATCGCCCAGCAATTGGAAAATCGCACAGGACCTGTGATTGTCGCGACGGATTATATTCGTGCTTACGGCGAACAAGTGCGCGCTTATTTGCCGGAAGGTTGCCGCATGACGGTATTGGGTACAGACGGTTTCGGCCGTTCCGACACGCGTGCAAAATTGCGTGAATTCTTTGAAGTGAACCGTTATTATATTGTGCTTGCCGCGCTGAAATCATTGGCTGACAGCGGTAAAATTGAAGCGCAAAAAGTAGCGGATGCGATTGCCAAATACGGTATTGTTGACAATGGCTTTGCTTTGTACCGTTAATTGCTGATTACAGGAGAAAAAAATGAGTATTGAAATTCGTGTTCCAGATATTGGCGATTTTGATGCAGTGGACGTTATTGAAGTATTGATTAAAGCCGGCGATAACATCGAAGCGGAGCAATCCGTTTTAGTCTTAGAGTCGGATAAAGCCTCAATGGAAGTGCCGGCTAGCAGCGGCGGTGTGGTAGAAAGCGTTAATATCAAAGTCGGCGATAAAGTCAAAGAAGGCGATGTGATTGCTGTTTTAAGCGGCGGCGAGAAAGCAGCTGCTGAAGAGGATAGCCAGCCGAAAAATGAAGCGGCGCAAGAAACTTCATCATCAAACGATAAGGGCAGTGGCGAAACTCAAGAGCTAACCGTGCCGGATATTGGCGACTTTGATAGTGTGAGCGTGATTGAAGTCAACGTGAGCCTAGGTCAGGAAATTGCCAAAGATGAGACCTTAATTACACTTGAATCGGATAAGGCCTCAATGGAAGTGCCAGCGGAATTTGCCGGCGAATTAGTCAGCTTGAATGTGAAAGTGGGCGATAAGGTTTCTAAGGGAACAGTGATCGGTACTGTCAAAGCAGCGGGCGGTAAACCTGCTCAATCTGCACAAGCGGCAGCAGAGAATAAAGCCGCGCCGGCGAAAGAAGAAGCTAAAACTGCTCCAAGCACAGCGCAAAAAGCCTCTGATGCGCCTGTTAAAGAGCAAACACCTGCGATTGCTATTGATGAAGACGCTTTTGCCAAAGCCTATGCAAGCCCGGCAGTACGCCGTTTTGCACGCGAACTCGGGGCGGATTTGGGCAAAATTAACGGAACCGGTCGTAATAATCGCATTCTGGAAGAAGATGTTAAATCATGGATTAAGCAAACCTTAGCTTCTGTGGCTTCCGGCAATGTTTCGGCTACGGCAAGCGGGACGGGTATTCCGCTGATTCCGGCAGTCGATTTCAGCAAATTCGGTGAAATTGAAGAGCAAAAATTATCGCGTATCAATATCTTAACCGGCGAAGCGATGACGCGTTGCTGGCTGAATATTCCTCATGTGACCCAACATGATAAATGCGATATCACGGAGCTTGAGGCTTTCCGCCAATCTTTGAAAGCGGCAGCCGAAAAACGCGGTGTACGCGTTACCATGTTGGCTTTCTTGATGAAAGCATTGGTGGCGGGATTAAAAGAGTATCCGCGCTTTAATTCTTCTTTATCTCCTGACGGCAAGTCGCTGATTCTGAAAAAATACTATAATATCGGCATCGCGGTGGACACGCCTAACGGTTTGGTTGTGCCGGTTATCCGCGATGTGGATAAAAAAGGTATTTATGAATTATCGGCCGATTTGATGGAAGTGAGCAAAAAAGCGCGCGACGGCAAATTAAGCCCGAAAGATATGTCCGGTGCTTCAATGACGATTTCCAGTTTGGGCGGTATCGGCGGAGAGTATTTCACGCCGATCGTCAATGCGCCGGAAGTCGCGATTTTAGGGGTTTCGCGTTCAAGTATGGAACCCGTATGGAACGGCAAAGAATTCGAACCCCGTTTGATGTTGCCAATGTCATTGTCTTTTGACCATCGTGTGATTGACGGGGCTTTGGGTGCAAAATTAACGGTCTTTATCGGTCAAATGTTGACAGATATGAAGAAAACTTTGTTATAACGAGATAGAAAGGACTTCTATGTACTTTCAATTGTACCGCAGGGCGCTGATTTCAGCGCTGCTGCTGGTACCAATCATTATACAGGCTAGGGAATTGCCGCAAATCTTGCGTGATGGCATGGTGAGAAATCCTGAAATCATGGAAGCCTTGGCTAATGAATCGGTATCGCAAGCAGTATTAGAGCAAAGCAAGGCGGCACGTTATCCGGTCATACAGGCAACTGCCAGACAGCCGATGTTATCTACTGGCAGTGGCTATTCTTTTACGCCGGGCATTTCCGCGCAATGGACTTTGTACGATTTCGGCAAATTGTCCGCACAAATTGCCGCGGATGAAATCGAAACTTTTTATCAAAATTTAAAAGTCAGCGAAACCGCCGAACAATGGGCGTTTAAATTCGCCGGTTATTATCTGGATGCGGTTATGGCGAAATTACAGCTTGAAGCCGCGCAGGACAATTTGGCTTTGCATAATCATATTGTCGATCAAATGCGGATTATTAATCAGTACGATCCCGGACGGCGTTCGGAATTAACGCAAGCCGAATCACGGCAGGAGAACGTGGAAGAATCCATTGTCAGTTACCGCCGAAATCTGGATTTGAATTTACGCCGCATGGGGCGTTATGTGCAGCCTGCGGTAACGGCTTCGGAATTAAACGATCCTTTTGCGCAGTTAAGTCCGCAATATTTAATCGATACCTTCCCGATGACGGAAGAATGGCAGCGTCGCAATTCCAGTTATCTGGCGCAAGAGCAGGAGTTGCTGAAAAACGAAGCCAATTTAAAAGTCGCACAGCGTTCAATTTATCCCAATATCGATATTCGAGCCGATGCAAATAAAGATGATGCGATGGTTTATTTCAACATGTCGGTGGATATTTTTGACCGCAAAAAAGCGCCGGCCATTCGTCAGCAAGAATATTTAATTGAAGCGGCGCGTGCAAAAATTTCGCAAATGGCGGATTCTTTGAGCGAACAGGCGGAATTAGCCCTGATTGAAATGGAGCGGGCGGCGGCGCAAATTAAAGTGATTGACCGTCAAATCATGGCTTTGCAGCAAGTGGTTGTCGATTATGAAGATCAATTTAAAATTGCTACCCGTACATTATTGAATGTGGTCGATGCTTACAGCGAATTGGCGACAGCCAAACAGAGCAAAGTGAGCATGCAATACTCGCTGATGCGCGCCAAATTAGATTATTTGGTAGCGGTGGGCGGATTAACCAAATGGGCGCAAATGACTTTGCACAGAGATGCCTTGCTCGGCCGTACGCCGGCAGATGCCGATATCGAACAAAACACACATGTGGTCATTGATGCGCAGCCGCTGGAGCAAATCAGCCGACAAGAAGCACGGCGAAATGACGATGCTTTGGCGCGTTTACCCGAACCTTCCGGGCAAACAGTAGTTATAGAGCAGAGAAGTATCGCTCCGGCAACGGAAACAGTGGTTTTGGCGAGTCAAGATATTGAAGTAAATACGCCAAGTATTCAGCACAATGCCGTTTCTATGCAGCAGATCAAGCAGACTCCCCAATCAAGAAGCGGAATCGTTGTCGTTGAACCTTATGTCGCTGAGCAGCCTTATTTTTCCTATCCGCGCGGCGATTATTTCCTGCCGCCTCAAGCACAGTCGGCGGCAAAGGAATTTATTCAGGTTGATGAAAGCAGCGATGTCGTCATCCATAAGCATTAACACAATATTTATTATTTTGTCTCAGGAAGTTTTATATGCAAGCATTGCTTGAACATTTAAGCCTACTTACCCGCATACACGGCACGCCTGTATCTGCGATTACCTTGGCAAGCCTTACCCCGCGTGATAATGCAGGGGACTATGATTACAAGGTCTTGACAGAAGAATTAAAACATCAGGGCTTTGATAATTCATTGCGCCAGGCGCCTTTGAAAAAGATTCATAATCTGACCTTGCCGGCAGTTATTTTACTGCGCGATGAGCAAGCCGCCGTATTAAAGCGCATTGATACGCAGAACGAAACCGCTGTGATTGAAATGAACGGTTTCGGCGATCAAACGGTAACTTTAAAAGAACTTGACGAGCAATATTTGGGTTATGTCTGGCATTTAAAACCTAAAACAGAGGCCGATACCCGTTCCGAACTGCCGGAATATGATTTGCCTAAGGGTTGGTTTTGGCGGGTGATTTTCCGTTTCCGTAAATATTATTATCAAGTCATTATCGCGACTTTCGTGATTAACTTTTTGGCATTGGTCAGCTCCTTATATGTGATGAATGTCTATAATCGCGTGATTCCGAATAAGACTTATGAAACCTTATGGGCATTGAGTATCGGCGTGGTTCTGGCGATTATTTTTGAGTTTATTGCCAAATTGATACGCGGACATTTGACTGATATTGCAGGCAAAAAAGCGGATTTGATCATTTCCTCGGCTTTATTCCGCCGCGTCTTGCAGCTTAAAATGAAAGATAAACCTGTTTCTTCAGGCTCTTATGCCAACAATCTGCGCGATTTCGAATCGGTGCGGGATTTTATGACTTCTGCCAGCCTCTTGGCATTTGTCGATTTGCCTTTCTTTTTCCTTTTCATCTTTGTGATGTATATGGTTGCCGGTCCTTTGGCGATTGTGCCGACCTTGGTCATGCCTTTGGTTGTGATTGTGGGCATGTTTGCGCAGATTCCTTTGGCGCGCTCGATTAACGAATCGATGCGCGAATCTTCGCAGCGTCAAGGTTTGGCGGTTGAAGCCATTGAAGGCGTGGAAACCTTAAAAGCTAACAATGCTTTCTCTTGGGCGCAGAAACGTTGGGACAATTACACCGCCAAAACGGCAGCATCCAATATTAAAACTAAAGATTACAGCATGATGGTAACGAGTTTCTCTACCGCCATGCAGCAATTGAATACCGTCGGTTTGGTCTTATGGGGAACCTATTTGATTAATCATCCCGTGCAAGAGAACCGCATCTCGATGGGGGCTTTGATTGCTTGTGTGATTTTATCGGGACGCGCTTTAGCGCCGATTGCGCAAATTGCCGGCTTAGCCGTGCGCTTCCAGCAAGCGAGAATGGCTTTGCGCGGCGTTAACGGCATTGCGGAACGTCCGATTGAGCGCAGTCCGGATCGTCAATACATTACTCTTGACCATGTGCGCGGCGATATTCTCATGGATAAATGCCAATTCGCTTATGCCCAAGATACACGCAAAGCCTTGGCTAATGTGACGGTGCAAATTCGCGCCGGCGAAAAAGTAGCGATTTTAGGACGTATCGGCAGCGGTAAATCCACACTCTTAAAATTATTAACCGGTTTGTATGAGCAGCAAGAAGGCATGATTAGTCTTGACGGCGTGGATATTCGTCAGATTGACCCGTATTTCCTGCGTCATAATGTTGCCTTGCTGGGGCAATCGCCGCGCTTATTTTTAGGCAGTTTGCGCGAAAACCTCGATATGGCGCGCGCAGACGGATTTTTCTCCGACGAACGCCTGATTCATGCCTTGCAGCGTTTCGGCTTGGCACGCATTATTCAAAATCATCCGATGGGCTTGGATATGCCGATCGGTGAAGACGGCGCCGGTTTGTCGGGCGGTCAAAAACAAATCGTGGCATTGGCGCGCCTGACTTTGAAAGATCCTTCGGTAGTGCTCTTAGACGAGCCGACCAGCGGGCTTGATCAAAACACCGAAATGCAGGTGCTTGCGGCCTTGCGCGAATGGATTGGCAATAAAACGATGATAGTAGTCACGCATCGTCCGCAATTATTGGATTTGGTTGACCGCATCATTGTGATGGAGCAGGGGCAGATTGTCATGGACGGCCCGAAAGCAGCCGTCTTGGCGCAATTATCCGGTAAAGCACCGCCGCCTCAGCAGGCCCAACATCCTGCCGCAGCACATAATAATACCGTCAAATTAGCTGACGTACCGGTGCAGCGTCGTCCGCAAGAAAATATCTAAAGGCATCACCTATGGCAAGAAAAGACAAACTGAGCAAACGCGATTTAAAACTCGTTAACGACCTCAATGCCGCCATGCAGGAAGAAACCCATTACGGTTTATGGCTTGGCGTATTGTTGATTACCAGTTTAATGATTGTGTTTATTTACTGGGCGTATAACAGCGAACTGGAAGAAGTGACGGTCGGGCAGGGCTCGATTATTCCGAGTTCGCGTCAGCAAATGGTGCAAAGCCTTGACGGCGGGATTTTAAAATCGCTTGAAGTGCGCGAAGGGCAGACCGTGAAACGCGGCGATGTCTTAGTAACCCTTGACGATACCCGCTATTCCGCTATTTTGGCGGAAAGTGAGGCGAAAATGCTGAATTTGGAAGCCATGGCGGCGCGTTATTCGGCGGAAGCCTACGGCACGCCTTTGCAATTCCCCGATAATGTCAGCGAAGAATTGCGCAAGCGCGAAACTATTGCTTATAAGGCGCGCAAAAAAGCCTTGGAAGAAACCTTAAGCGGTCTGCACAAGTCTAAGCAGATTTTAGACGAGCAAATTCGCCGCACGGCGGCAATGGTGCAGCGAGGCGTATCTTCAGAGATCGAATTACTGCGTATGCAGCAGCAATCTACCGATATTACTCTGAAAATCAATGAAACGCAGAATAAATACACCACCGATGCCAATGACAATTTGGTACGCACCGCCGCAGAATTGGCACAAGCACGCGAAAACGTTGCGAAAAATGCCGACCCTGTGGCAAGAGCGGTGATTTATTCGCCTGTGGACGGTATCGTCAATAATATTAAATTCAATACCATCGGCGGGGTTATCCGCGCCGGCGAAGATATTATGGAAATCGTGCCGGTAGGGGAAAACTTATTGGTGCAGGCCTATATCCGTCCGCAAGACGTGGCATTTATCCGTCCGGGACAAGAAGCGGTCGTCAAACTCAGCGCCTATGATTATTCCGTTTATGGCGGCTTGGAAGGAGTCGTTACTTTGATTAGTCCCGATACCCTGCAAGACGATCGCCGTCCCAGCCAGCTGAATTTAAATGCCAACGAATCCTACTACCGCGTATTGGTGGAAACCAATGACAGCAAACTGACCGATAGAAACGGCGAGCCCTTGGAAATTATTCCCGGCATGGTGGCAACGGTGGATATTAAAACAGGCAAGAAAAGCGTCTTTGATTATCTTACCCGTCCTGTTACCCGTATGAAGCAGGCGTTTAGAGAACGTTAGAAGGCTGTCGATATTTCGGAGAAATGGGGCGTACAAGGCTAGGCAATGCTGAATACTCTTTCAATCTCTTGATTATAGAAAAGAAAAAGGTATCCCTTGCGATACCTTTTTTATGGCTTGCTTATGCCAAATGATCGCGCGTGGCGCTAAAGACGATGTCGGGGAAACGCTCTTGCGTCAGTTGTAAATTGACGCGACTCGGCGCGACATAGACCAATTGACCGTAATGGTCGTGCGCCAAATTGGCTTGGTTTTTATCAATGAATTGCTTTAAGGCTTTATCATTCGGTGCTTCAATCCAGCGCGCGGTAGAAACATTAACGCCTTCAAATTGGCAGCTCACATTATATTCGGTTGCCAGCCTTTGCTGTACCACATCAAATTGCAATACGCCTACCGCGCCCAGAATCAAATCATTGCCGATCATGGGTTTAAAAAATTGCGTTGCGCCTTCTTCGCAGAGCTGTTCCAAGCCTTTGAGCAGGGCTTTCATTTTCAGCGGGTCTTTGAGGCGCACGCGGCGGAACAGCTCGGGCGCAAAATCCGGAATGCCCGTGAATTGCAGATCTTCGCCCTCGGTAAAGGTATCGCCGATGCGGATTGTGCCGTGATTGTGAATGCCGATGATGTCGCCGGCAAGGGCTTTTTCGGCATGATCGCGTTCGGCGGCTAAAAAAGTCAGCGCATCGGGGATTTTGACATCGCGGGCAAGGCGTACTTGGCGCAATTTCATGCCGGGGCTGAATGCGCCGGAATTGATGCGCATAAAAGCAATGCGGTCGCGGTGTTTGGGATCCATATTCGCCTGAATTTTAAACACAAAACCGGTAAATTTCGCCTCTTCGGGCTGCACGGCGCGCGAGGTTGCCTGATGCGGCAAAGGCGAGGGGGCATAGTCGGCAAAATCGCTGAGCATTTCGTTGACGCCGAAATTGCTAATCGCAGAGCCGAAATATACCGGCGTCAGTTCACCTTTGAGATAGGCTTCGCGCTCAAAGGGATTGCTGGCTTCGCGCAATAATTCGACTTCCGCGCGGAAATTGTCAATCATATCAGGCAATAATTCATCAAGATGCGGATTATCCAGCCCTTGCACTTCTTCGCCATTGTTAATCAAAGCGCCTTTGCCTGGTTCATAAAAATAAACGGTATCGCGTTGCAGATGATAAACGCCTTTTAAATTGCGCCCCATGCCGATTGGCCAAGTAACTGGCGCACAACGGATTTTCAGCACATTTTCCACTTCGTCCATCAGCTCCATTGGGTCGCGGCCTTCGCGGTCGAGTTTGTTGATGAAAGTAAAAATGGGGGTGTCGCGTAGGCGGCAGACTTCCATCAATTTAATGGTGCGTTCTTCTACGCCTTTGGCGCAGTCAATCACCATTAAGGCGCTATCGACAGCGGTTAAGGTGCGGTAGGTATCTTCTGAGAAGTCTTCGTGTCCAGGCGTATCTAAGAGGTTGATAACTTTGCCTTGATAGGGAAATTGCATTACTGATGAGGTAACAGAGATACCGCGTTCTTGCTCCATTTGCATCCAGTCGGAAGTGGCATGGCGTGCGGCTTTGCGTCCTTTAACGGTGCCAGCCATCTGAATAGCGCCGCCAAAAAGCAGCAATTTTTCGGTTAGCGTGGTTTTGCCGGCATCAGGGTGGCTGATAATGGCAAAAGTGCGGCGGTCACGCCAGTCATTAGAAAGTAATTCACTCATAAATTATGTGTTCAAGATTAGAAAGGCGCGGATTTTAACACATTATTGGCTTATTGGCTGTGTGTGGCGGCAGTGCGGAAAACGCGAGCAGCCGTAAAAATGCTGACCGGCAAATTCTCCTTTTTTCGCGGTTCTTTCCAGCATTTTTGCGCCGCATTTCGGGCAGCGAGGCGTGCGGTGTAATTGCTCGATATGTTGTTGCAGATTGTCTGTGTTATTTTCTAATCTGGCATGTTGCAAGCGGGCAATTAAGGACGGAATTTCCTTTTCTTCGAATAGAATTTCTTTTTTCTGCTCGTATAAGGCGGCATACGAGGATTTACGGCAATAAACTTGATTTGGAATATCCGTTTTGAATTCCGCATCTCCGATAAAAACAACGGCAGAATGGATTTTTTCTCTCGGAATGGCTAAGAGATCGGCAATCGCCTGACAATGTTTGTAATTTTGATGCAGGGGATTTTGAAAGCGGTATTTTTTTCCATTAGGAAAGGTTTGCGTCCATTGTCTTTCTCGTTCTTGGGCAAATATCCAGCCTGATTTGTTTTTGGTTTCTACGACAAATACGCCGTATATGGAAATGACGATGTGATCGATTTGCGTACTCTCGCCGTTTGGCAGTTTTAGCAAAACATCATCAAAATCATGATAATCAGCGCCTAAATTCCAGTCATGAATACCCTGTACGCGTCTTTCGCCTAATCTGCCTTTTTCTTGCGCATGGATTTTTTTCTTTTCTTCAGTACCTGATGTGGCGCTGAACAGTAGCCCTAAGCAGATAATGACGATAAGTAAAACGATGAATAATATTTCCATGAAAATATGCTTTAATCTTTTTTGTTTTTCAATAAATTATTCGCCGCTTGTTTGCCCGCGACTAAAAAGCCGTAGCAGATAAAGGCGCCGGCGGGCAGGGCGGCGAGTATCATGCCGTTGTCTATTTTAATAACTTGAATGCGCCAATCTGCCGCGGCATCGCCGAAGATCAGATGCGCGCCGCTAAACAGGGTGCCTTGGGCGAGGATTTCGCGAATGGCGCCGAGCAGCAGCAGGATAAGGGCAAAGCCGATGCCCATAAAGAGTCCGTCAAGAGCGGCGTATTTGACGGTGTTTTTTACGGCATAGGCTTCGGCGCGCGCGATAATCACGCAGTTGGTAACAATCAGGGAAAGGTAGATGCCCAGACTTTGATAGAGCGGATAGGCAAAGGCTTGAATCAGGATTTCGCAGAGGGTAACGGCGCCGGCAATCAGCAGCACAAAGACGGGAATGCGGATTTCATTGCGCAGAAAGCCGCGCGTGAGCGAGACGAGAGTATTGGAGAGGGTTAACACGAAAATGGTGGCGATGCCCAGTCCCAGTGCATTGATGAAGGTATTGGAAACGGCGAGCAGGGGGCAGAGTCCGAGGATTTGCACCAATGCGGGGTTATTATCCCAGAGTCCGTTTTTCAGCAGTTTGCGGCTTTCAGCGTCCATGATGATTCTCCTGATGGTCTTGCCAGTCTTGCAGGGTTTTGCCGACTAATTCGGTAACGGCGCGTGGGGTGATGGTTGCGCCTGTGAAGGCATCGAAATCGCCGCCGTCTTTTTTAACTTTAAAGCGGCGGCTTTGCAGGCTGTGTCCGCGGAAATCTTCGATCCATGCGCTGACGCGGCGTTCGATTTTATCGCCCAGTCCGGGGGTTTCTTTATGGTTTAAGACGCGAACACCCAGCAGCTGGCGATTGTCCGGAGCGATGCCGATCAGCACGCCGATATAGCCGTTGTAGCCTTTTAGGGTTTGGGTGCTGATGAAGTTTGCCAGCAGGCGCTCGCCGTCTTTGGCTTGATAGAGGGTAACGGGAATACCGCCGAGATTGAGACTTTCGGCATTGTGCAGCAGATCGGCATTGAGAGGCTGCGCCGTGTAGATTTCGGCAAAGGTGCCGAGCAGGTGTTGTTCTTTTTGCGCGGCAATGCGTCCGCTAAAGGCAAGATAGGCGAGCGAGAGCAGGCTGATGCAGATGGCGGCAAAGCTGCTGAGGCGGAACATGGCGCGGCGGGAATCGGAATTTAAGAGCAGCATTAGCGGTATTTGGGGCTGAGGTTGTCTAAAATCGCTACGGCGGCATTTGCCAGCAAGACGGCAAAGGCGAAGCCGTCGGGGAAATTGCCGAGGTTGCGAATGGCGATGCAGAGTATGCCGATGAGCAGGGCATAGAGTAGGCGCCCGAGCGGCGTAGTGGCGGCGGTAATCGGGTCGGTGGCGATGAAAAAGGCGCCGAAAATTAGTGCGCCCGAGAAGAGCTGTTGCAGCGGATTGAGGTAGGCATGGCTATCGTACAGCCAGAATATTCCGGCGGTGATAAAGGCGGCAATCAATACCGCCGCGCTGATTTTCCAATCAAGGTATTTTTTCCATGCCAGCCATATGCCGCCCAAGCTCCAAGCGATGGCTTGCGCCAGACTAGGCAGGTAAGGCGTGCTGATTTGGCTCACCGCGGTGTCGGCAATGCGCGCTTGGCGGCTGCTGTCGAGCAGGGTGGCGGCGGTGTGGGCATCTACCGAGTTGAAGAGACTGAAAAAATCTAGGCTTTCTGCGCTGTGCTGCCCCATGATGGCAGGGAAGCTGACCAGTAAAAAGCAATAGCCGACCATGGCGGGATTAAAGGGATTCATGCCCAGTCCGCCATAGACGTGTTTGCCGCAAATCAGGGCGAAAGCGCAGCCGAGGACGACAAGCCAAGCAGGCACCAGCACCGGCAGGCAGAGCGCAAGCAGGAGGGCGCTCAGCATGGCGCTGCCGTCTTTGAGCGCGAATAGGATTTGCTTTCCTGTTCTGCCGCGCAGGGCAAGTAAACTGCCTTCGATCAGCCAAGCGCTCATCAGGGCAATGCCCAGCAACCCCAGCCAGCGGCCGCCTTCAAGATAGATTTGTACGGCAATTCCCGGCAGCAGCGCCGCAATGACCGACCACATGATGCGCGCGCTGGAGGGCGCAACGTGGAAATAAGGCACGCCAATGGATTGAGAGCGGCGAATCATGAGGGTTCTCCTGAGTTGCGTTGTGCTTGTCTGGCTTGTTTGCGCGCTTCGGCTTTGGCGCGTGCGGCGGCGAGTTTGGCTTCACGTTCTTCGTCGGCATTAGGCTCGCTGTGTGCAGCGGGATTTTCTGCCGCCGCTTCTTGTCTTGCCGCACGTTTGGCAGCGGCTCTGGCTTTGGCGGCTTCGATTGCCGCCTGTTTGTCTGTTATGTGCTGTTCTTCTTTATTGTTTTCTATGCTGTTTTCACTGTCTGTTGCCTGTCTTTGGGCGCGGCGCGCTTCGGCTTTGGCAAGTGCGGCGGCTATTTTGGCTTGTTTTTCCGCCGCGGCTTGCTCTTCGGGGCTGAGTTGCTGCTGTCTTGCCGCACGTTTGGCGGCGGCTCTGGCTTTTGCCGCTTCAATGGCACTTTGTTTGCCGCTGTCTTCAGGGCTGAGGGCTTGCGGGGGGAGTCCTGTTTGCGCAGGATTGGGCATGCTGCGCGTGCCGGTGGTGGGGTCGAAATTGCCGAGATGTCTTTGCGCATGGGCTTCGCATTTGGCGGCTTGCGCCGCTTCTGCGATGGCTTGATTGGCTTGTTTGTCGCCGCCTTGGCTGCGTTGTTGCAGGGCTTCGCGCTTGGCCTGCATTTTGGCTTGACGTTCGGCGGCTTCGCGCTCTAGGCGGGCCTCGCGGGCTTCATGGCGGGCTTTGGCGCGTTCGGCGGCGGCTTTGTCGCGGGCGGCGCTGCGCAGGGCGCTTTTGCTGTCGCGGTAGTATTGTACCAGCGGGATGTGTGCCGGGCAGACGCTGGCGCAGATGCCGCATTCGATGCAGTTGAAGAGGCGGTATTGATTGAGTTTTTTCTCTTCCAGATTGCGGCTGTACCAGTAGAGTTGCTGCGGCATGAGGCTGATCGGGCAGGCATCGGAGCAGCGTGCGCAGCGGATGCAGTCGGTGGCGGCTTGTTCGCTTGGCATGGGTAGTAGCAGCAGGCAGTTGGTGGTTTTGCCGATGCCTGCGGCTTGAGAATGTTGCGGTTCGCCCATCATCGGCCCGCCGATAAGCAGGCGCGTACCGGCTTTTTGTCCGCCTGCGGCGGCGATTAAGGCGGCGATGGGGGTTCCAAGGCGGACGATGCGGTTTTGCGGCTGCATGATGCCTTCGCCTGTAATGCTGAGGTAGCGTTCGATGAGGGGGATGCCGAGCAGTAGGGCGTCATGCACGGCTTTCATGGTGGCGCTGTTGTGGCAGATGATGCCGGCATCGGCGGCATGGGCGTCGGCGGGCAGGCGGCGCTTGAGGGTGAGTTCGATCAATTGGCGCGAGTTGCCCGAGGGGTAGCGCACCGGCACGACGCTGAGCTTGATGCGTGTATCGCCGCTGTTTTCAATCGCTTGTTTTAAGGCGGCAATCGCCTGCGGTTTGTCGTCTTCAATACCGAAGACGATTTCTTGGGCATGGACGATATAGGCGCTTAATTGTGCGCCGCGCACAATAGCTGCCGCATGTTCGCGGATTTGCATGTCATCGCAGCTGATATAGGGTTCGCATTCGGCGGCGTTGATGAGCAGAATGTTGGCTTGGTTCGCCAGTTTGCGGGCGGTGGGAAAGCCGGCGCCGCCCAGTCCGGCGATGCCGCAGAAGGCGATGCGTTCGCGCAAGAGATGGGGCGGGGTGTTTTCATCCAGCGGCGGCAGCGGGGCGGCAGCTTGGTCTTTGCCGTCTGCTTCGATGATGATACTGAGGGCGGCTTCGCCGCTGCGGTGTATGTCCGGCTGCGGCGCGATGTCGGCAATAATGCCGGAAGTCGGGGCGTGCAGCATCAGCCCTGCCAGTGTCGAGGCTTGGGCAATGGCTTGTCCTTTCAGGACGGCGTCGCCGATGTTGCAGAGCGGTTCCAGCCAGTTGCCGTCGCGTTGGCGCAGACTGAGGATGTAGCGCGCTTCAAGCGGGTGGATTTGTGCCGGCTGCTGCGTGGACATGGCTTTATGCGCCGGCAGGTGCAATCCGCCGTGAAAGCCGTGTTGTTCAGGGCGGCCGCCCAGCAGCCAATCAAGGATTTTCATGGTCTGCTCCCGTGTTGCTGTCTTGCGGCTGTGTCCATTGCCACAAAGTCGCATCGCGCGGTTTCATCACGATGCAGTCCACAGGGCAGGGGTCTACGCAGAGTTCGCAGCCTGTGCATTCGTCGGCAATGATGGTGTGCATTTTTTGATTGCTGCCGATAATGGCATCGACGGGGCAGGCTTTGATACATTTGGTGCAGCCGATACACCAGTCTTCGACGATAAAGGCGACTTGCGGCGGCTTTTCTTCGCCGACTTCGGCATCTAATGGCTTGGCTTCGAGTCCGAGTAAATCGGCGAGTTTCTGCACGCCTTCTTGTCCGCCGGGCGGACAGCGGTTGATGTCGGCTTCGCCTTTGGCAATCGCTTGGGCATAGGGTTTGCAGCCGGCGAATCCGCATTGTCCGCATTGGGTTTGCGGCAAAACGGCTTCGATTTTTTTGACAATCGGATCGCCTTCGATTTTAAATTTCTGCGCAAAATAGCCCAGCAGCAAACCGCATAGGGCGATGAGGGCGAGCAATAGGAATAGTGCGACGATACTCATGCCCAACCGCCGAAGCCCATAAAGGCGATTGCCAAAATGCCGGCGCTAATCAGAGCGATAGGCGTGCCGCGAAAAGGCAGCGGCACGTCTGCGGCTTCTAAGCGTTCGCGAATGGCGGCAAAGAGAATCAGCACCAAGGTAAAGCCTAAGGCTGCGCCCAGTCCGTAAACGGCGGAGGCGAGCAGGCTGTGTTCTTGATTGGCATTGAGCAAGGCAACGCCGAGCACGGCGCAATTGGTGGTAATCAGCGGCAGATAGATGCCGAGCAGGCGGTGCAACAGCGGGCTGGTTTTGGCGATGAACATTTCGGTCAGCCCGACCAGAACGGCAATCGCGACGATAAAAGAAATGGTGCGCAAATATTGCAGATTGAAGGGGCGCAGAAGATAGGTGTCGATGAGATTGGCGCTGCAGGCGGAGAGGGTCAGCACAAAGGCGGTGGCAAGCCCCATACCCAGCGCGGTGTCGAATTTGCGCGACACGCCCATAAAGGGGCAAAGTCCCAAAAATTGGCTTAAAACAAAATTATTCACCAAGGTCGTGGCGAAAATAATGGTTAGGTAGTATTGCACAAATGCCTCGAAGATTTTTTTGCGTATTTTAGCGCAAAATGCCTTGCCATGCTTTGGCGCGGCTTGAGGCATTATGATATGGAGGAAGCCCGATAAACGCGCTGAATATGAATGATTAAATATAATTGCTCGTCTTCATTCAGCGTTTTATTAAATTGATGCTGCAAATATTTTTCGATGCGCAGTACGCATTGGTATGCTTTGGGATAGGCGTTTTTGCTTTGCCGGTAGAGAAAATCGTCGTCCGGCGGTGCGGCGGTGGTTTTGAATAAACGCAGGGCAAAATATTGCAGATGGGCGATAAAGCGGGCGTAATCGAGGCTGTTTTCATCCAAGCAGCAGTTGAAATGATAGCCGACCAGATTGAGGATGTCTTTGATAATTTGTGTGGTGCGGTAGGTTTCCGACATGTTTTCGCTGTCGGTTCGGGCATTGAAAATATGCAGGGCGATAAAGCCTATTTCATCCTCAGGCATGGCTACATTTAAGCTTTGTTCAATTAAGCCAAGCGCATAACGTCCAATTTCAAATTCTTTGCGATACAGACGCTGGATTTCAAAAGACAGGCTGTTGTCGATGGGTTTTTGCTGTTTGACCCGCTCGACAGCATGGTAAATATGGTCGGTTAGGGTGGCGTAAAGGCTGTTCGACAGCGGTTTGCCGAATTGTTCTTGGGCATATTGGGCAATGCGGTTGGTCAGCAGGAAATACTCGGTAGGGATGTCGCTTAAAATCTCGTTTAATCGCTCGGTAAACGGGCTTTTGTTGTAGCTGAAGGTTTTTTCTACCGCATTTTGCTCGACGCAATCGTCTATTTTTTGCCGAATGCGAGGGCGTTCAGAAATCTGTGTCAGTTTAATCAAAGGCTCATCACCTTATCTAAGCGCCCGGGGAAATGGATAGACAACTGCATCATAGTTTGTCCCGAATTGTTGATAGGTCTTGTCCATTTCTCACCGGCATTTAACAT
>NZ_JBXGGR010000093.1:0-8388 GCF_056855035.1 Suttonella sp. | reverse complement strand
GATGATTTGTCTGCCATCTTTTTTGACCTGTTTTGAGCCACAGAAAAAGCATTTTTTGTGTTCAAAGCTTTTGACCTCGCTAAAAGCCTTACAGAATAAGGCTTTTCAAACTTTTTAGCACCTAAAATGTCCCTTTGCCCTTAGATTTTAATATTTTCCCAGTTATTATCTTGGCGGGCATAAAGAGACGAGACATGGCAATCTCATACCGATTAGGTATTTTTATATAATTGTTAAATGGTTATAAATTTACATCTTGAGAGACAAATGATGTATCTTGTCTGATTTTTTAATTACGTATTTACTAACAATTAGTCACAAAATCTTTAATCAGGACAGAGCAAATGATAGCTGCCGGCAATCAGTTCCAGCAGCAAATCATCCGCCGCTTCGTCGGCTAAGATACTGACCCAATGGGCTTTGTTCATATGATAGGCGGGGCGTATGCAGGGCAGCAGGGATAAGGCGGAGAGATGCTGCGGATCAATTTTGACATTAAGCACGGCATAGGTTTTTTCCTCCGCCAAACTCAAGGCGGCGGCAGGAATGTTCGGCATATAGAGGGCAAACCATTTGCGATTAGGTGCGCGGAATATGGCATAGTCGGGAAAGCCTTGCCATAGATATTCCGCTTGGGCGTGG
Source organism: Suttonella sp. (assembly GCF_056855035.1). Taxonomy (NCBI): domain Bacteria; kingdom Pseudomonadati; phylum Pseudomonadota; class Gammaproteobacteria; order Cardiobacteriales; family Cardiobacteriaceae; genus Suttonella; species Suttonella sp. The sequence continues at coordinate 7,746 of NZ_JBXGGR010000093.1, read as the reverse complement.
TAAGTATTTTCGATATGCCGGAACAGTGCTCGGGCTTGCATTATTCGACTAAATGACGAATATCGATCACGGCTTCTTGTCCGAATGCCGCGCTTTCGCAATAAGCCAATAGGGCGGCGGCGGTGCTTGGCGCGCTTTGCAATGCGCCGTCTTGCTGCAAATCGAGAAAACGCTGCCGAATGGGGAAATCGGTATTGGCACGAATTTCCGCCTGCATGGCGGTATCAATCACGCCCGGAGCGATGCTGACCGCCTGAATATGCGGCTGCGCTTCGGCGGCGATATTGCGGGCATGATGGTCAAGCGCGGCTTTACAGGCACCATAGACCGACCAGCCGGCATAGCTTTTATGCGCAGCGCCGCTGCTGATATGTACGATACGCAGCCGCTGCGCCAATGCGGCGACGGCATCGGCGAGCATTAGGGGTGCGCTGACGTTTAGAGCAACAGCTTGGGCAATGGCTGCCGCGCCCTGCCGTCCCAGTAAGCGAGCCGGCTCTTGCGTGCCGGCGCAGTTAAACAGCCATAGTTCCTGTCTTTGGCAGAATTGCGCAAATGCCGCGCTTTCCAGCCATTGCTGCAAGGCGGCGCTATCGCTTAAATCCAAGGCGATTTGCTGCAATTGTCCGCCGTATTGCGCGGCAAGCGCGGCATTGCCGCGTCTGGCGATGCCGCAAACCTGTGCACCCTGCGCCAGTAAGGCGGCGGCGAGTGCTTCTCCGAGTCCGCTGCTGTGTCCTGTGATGATGGCTTGTTTAATCATTCTGCGCTTCCTTTGCCAATAAGGCGTCTGCCAATCGAGCGAAAACTGCGCCGTCTAGATTTTCGGGGCGCAGGGTCGGGTCAATGTCGAGTTGCTGCAATGCTTCGCTGCTAAACCAATGCGACAGCGATTTGCGCAGCATTTTGCGCCGCTGAGCAAAGGCGGTTTTTACCACTAAGGCAAAATGCGCCGGCGATTGCACCGCCCATTGCGGCGCGGCACGCGGCACGAGTTTGACGACCGCGCTATCGACTTTCGGCGGCGGATCAAAGGCTTCGGGCGGAATGTCGAAGAGCGATTCGGTTAGCAAATATTGCTGCAACATCAGGCTCAAACGTCCATAGTCTTTGTTATCCGGCTGGGCGACAATCCGCTCCACCACTTCTTTTTGCAGCATAAAATGCATGTCTTGGATGTGTTGGCGCTGCGCGAGGCAATGAAAGAGTATGGGCGAGGAAAGGTTGTAGGGCAGATTGCCGATGATGCGCAGCGGCGCCGCCAGTCCCAAATCGGCAAAGTCCACCGTCAGCACATCCGCTTCGATAAGATTGAGTTTGCCGACCGCCGCCGCTTTGCGTGCCAAAGGCGCCAGTACGCGGCTGTCGAATTCGATAGCGGTCAGGGCGCCGGTTTTGGCAAGCACAGGTAAGGTCAGCGCGCCCAAGCCCGGTCCGATTTCGATGATGCGTTCCTCGGGCTGCGGATAGATGGCGCTAAGCATGTCGCCGATCACGCGGTCGTCGGCAAGGAAATGCTGCCCTAAATGTTTGGCGGCGCGGACTTCAGCCATGCTTATTCCTAGTAAATGCGGATATAGGCATTTTGCCGCGCTTCGATAATGCGGCGCTCCCATGCCTGCTGCATGGCACTTTGGTAGAGGCTGGCGCGGATACGTTCGCGCAGCATGTCTTCGCTGCGATCCACTTGTTCGCGCTCATAGACTTTCAAAATATGCCAGCCGAAGCTGCTTTCAAAGGGCGCCTGCAGGCTGCCCAGCGGCGCTTTAATGATTTGCTCGGCAAAACGCGGGTCAAGGGTGTCGGCACTCAACCAGCCCAATTCACCACCGCGCACGGCGGAAGTAGGGTCTTGCGAGTATTGCTGCGCCAAGGCGGCAAAATCCGCCCCCTGTTGAAGTGCGGCATAAATTTGCTCGATGGCGGCTTTTGCCGCTTGAGGGTTGTGCGGATTATGACGAATCAGGATATGCGCCATCCGCGCCTGCGGCACGATATAGCCTTCGCCGCCCGCCACCGAGGTGCTGACGACTTTCAGGAAGTGCATGCCGTCGGCATCGACTACCGGTTTATTGACCATTTGACCGCCGCGCAATCCCGCCACGGCGCTGGCAAAGCGCAGGGGAATTTGCCCGATATTGACTTGCCCCAAATCGACCAGTTTGGCTTCGGGAATATCCGCCGCCGCTTGGCTTAAATCATTATTATGCGCGCGCAGGGCATCCGAAATGCGGGCGAGGGTTTCGGCAATCGCGGCGCCGCGTTCTTCCACCGGCAGATTCGGCACGGGCAGCAGCAAGTCTTGCAAATGCATGGTGCTGCCTTCGCGGCGGGCGATTTGGGTTAATTGCTCATTGATTTGCGCGGAGGTAATACTGACTTGGTTGCCCACTAAGGCTTCCTGCAATTTGGCTTGGCGGATTTGCTCTGCCACGCTTTGCCGGTATTGCTGCGCATTCATGCCGGTTTGCTTTTGCACTTGAGCCTGCAAGGCGGCGGGGCTGAGCTGATTTTGCTCGGCAACACGCGCAATACCTTCGGCGATTTCTTCATCGCTGACTTGCACTTGATGTTGCTGCGCCAGCTGTTCAATCACATGTTGGATAATCACGCGATCCATCAGCAATTCTTGCAGCTGCGCACCTGATAGGGGGATGTCGCGCGGCAATGCGGCGCGGGCGGCTGCCAATTCTTTTTCCAATTGGCGGCGGCTGATTGCTTCTTGATTGATTACCAGGGCAATCTCGTCAAGCGGCTGTGCCTGCGATTGGGCATATTCCGCCTGCGGACCGAATTGCAGGGTTTGCGCGCCGGCTAAGAGCGGGCAAAACATGAGGAATACAAAGCGCTTCATAAATTTTTCTCCTGCGGTAGGGGGGTGAAACCAGTGAGTTGCTTGCTCAATAATTTGCCGGTACGGCTGCCCATATTGCCCAAGCCTTTGAAAATAAATTCTAAATAAACAGCATTATGATGTCTGAGACTGTCAGGTTCGTCGCGGTAATGCCGCCCGACCATACGCCATGCCCAGCAGCAATCGTCATATTCCACACCCAGCATGGTATTAAAGCCGCGATCTTCGCGCAGGGAATAGTCGTAGCGTCCGAAAACGCGCCACTGCGGAGCAAGACGCCAGCCGCCACCGATGCTTAATTGGTCATAATCGTTTTCTTTGTAACGATGTCCGAAATGGATATAGCGGTCGGCATCTAGGTTGTAGCGCACATCGATGATATTACGCTCGTTTTGCCGCTGATTAGGATTCCAGAAGGATAATCCGTATAAAGACCAATGACTGTCAAAACGGTATTGCCCCTCCGTTACCAAGACGGAATTGTTATCCGCCACCGAAGTGTTGCGGTGCAAACCGACGCGGCGGTTGCTGAAATATTGGATTTGTCCGATAGAAAAACGCGCTTTTTCAAAGCCGTCCTCATCGCGGTAAAAACGCGTGGTCAGAGCGGTCGTCAATTGATGCGCATCGCCGATTTTATCGCCGCCGGTAAAGCGGTTGCGGGCAAAGAGCCAGCTCCAAGATTTGGTCAGCTCGTCGCTGTCGAAATTGGGGATGTCGCTTTGGTCTTTATAGGGCGTGTAGAGATAAAACAGACGCGGCTCCAGCGTTTGGGTGTAGCCCTCGCCGCCCCAAGTAAATTCGCGCTCGAAAATCAAGCCGCTGTCAATGCTCAGCGTTGGCATGACCAAGGTTTTATTGCCGTCGCGGAAACGTCCGTTTTCAGGATGGAACGTATAATGACGCGCCGAGAGGCTGATTTTCGGCTCGACAAAGCCGTAGCTTGCGCCCAGTCGGTAGGCGGCTTCCGTATTCAGGGAAAAACGGTTGGCATCGCCGTAATCGTCTTTAGCAAAGCGTACCGCTTCGCCGCTCACGCCGAAGCGGAAATTGTCTTTACGCCAGTCTTTGCTGTATAAAATCTGCGGCATGCGGCTATAGGGCGTACTGTGTTCGCTGACATCGGGGCTAACGCGTTTGTAATCCTGCACTCGCAGCATCAGATTACCCCAATCGCCCGAGCCGCGCAGACGCGCATAGCGGTCAAGATACCATTCGTCATATATATCCAGCTCGCCGCGCAGGTCTTTTTGGTAATCGATATCGGAGACGTCTTGATAATGCAGGTCGAAAGTCCAATTCGGATTGATGCCGTGGCGGTATTTTGCCGCCGTTTGCCAACGGTTGTTATGCTTGTATTTGGCGTCCGAAGGTAGAATCGCGCCGCTGATTTCCCCTGAGTGCTTTTCGGTCAAAAAGCGGTATTCCGCACCCAGCATTACGCCGCGCTTAGTCATCGGGCGCAGGGTGAAAGTTGCGTCCTGATTGGGCGCGATATTCCAATAATAGGGAATTTCCACTTCCAAACCGCGCTGATCCGAAGAACCGATGGAAGGGGTTAAGAAGCCTGTGGCGCGGTCGTCGGTGGTCGGGAAACTGAAATACGGCAGCCAGAATACCGGCGTATCCGCCACGCGGAAAGTCGCGTCGCGCGCCACCGCACGATTGACATTATTGTCGATTTCCAAAGTGCGGGCTTTCAAATGCCAAGTGGGATCGACGCGCTCACAGGTTGACCAAGTGACGTTTTCCAAATGATCAATATTGCTGCTGCGGTTAATCATGGCTTTTTCGGCATGACCGTTGCTGCCGTGATCGCCTGCTGCCGTGGTTTTGGGGCTGAGATAATAATCGGCGCCGGCAAAGGTCAGGCGGTTTTCCTGCATGAAATATTCGCCGTCTTTGCCCTGCACGGCGGCAGTCGGCATGCCCACAATCACGCCTTCGGGCGCGGCAATATGTTCGCTTTCGCGCACATATTTCACATTCGGCGCAAAAATATGCTTATCCCCTTGGCGGACTTTGACCTCGCCCTCGAAATTCGCGGTCAGAAAATCGCTCACCGAGCTGTCCGATTCCACATGCACGCGATTATCCGAGGCATCGCCGCCCAATTGCGTATATTGCATTAAGGGATCTACCGCGCATTGATGCGCCCATAAACGTAGCGGCAATAGAAATGCGCCACAAGCAAAAAAGAAGGCTATTCTGTGCAAAACCGCCACCCAATCAAAATAAAAAACGCTATTCTAGCAAACCGCGCCGCATCTGTGCATTCTCGTTTTTACCCTCATGCGCTATCATATTGCTTTCAGCCAGTAACCATCGGAGCCACCATGAGCCACAACCCCTTTTTACGCCCGCAACGCGCCCTAATCAGCGTATCCGACAAAAGCGGACTATTAGATTTCGTCCGCCGCTTAAGCGCCTTAAACATCGAACTGCTCTCCACGGGCGGTACCGCCGCCGCCCTGCGCGAAGCCGGCATTGCAGTTAAAGACGTCGCCGAACACACCGGTTTTCCCGAAATCATGGGCGGACGCGTCAAAACCCTGCATCCGAAAATTCACGGCGGCATTTTGGCGCGCCGCGGCACAGACGAAGCCGTGATGGCGGAAAACGGCATCGGGGCGATTGATTTGGTGGTCGTTAATCTCTATCCCTTCCGTCAGACGATTGAAAAAGAGGGCGTAAGTCTCGAAGAAGCGGTGGAAAACATCGACATCGGCGGCCCTTCCATGTTGCGTTCCGCGGCGAAAAATCACCGCGATGTGGCGGTAGTGGTCAATCCCGGCGATTATCCCGCCGTCATCGCCGCGATTGAAAACCAAGGCATTTCACAGGAAATGCGCAATCAGCTCGCCGTCAAAGCCTTCACGCATACCGCCGACTACGACCGCGCGATTGCCGTTTATCTGTCTAATCAATACGGCAGCGAAAACGACGATTTTCCCGAACAACTCACTCTCAATTTCCAACGAAGCGAAATCCTGCGTTACGGCGAAAATCCGCACCAACGCGCCGCCTTCTACAAATCCAACCGCCCCAGCGGCAACAGCCTCGCCGGTGCCAAACAGCTGCAAGGCAAACAACTCTCTTATAATAATTACGCCGACAGCGACGCCGCCCTGCGCGCAGTCTTAAACTTTGCCGACTGCGCCTGCGTAATCGTCAAACATGCCAATCCCTGCGGCGTGGCGCAAGGCATCAATCCGCAAGAAGCCTACGAACGCGCCTATCGCACCGATCCGACCTCAGCTTTCGGCGGCATCATCGCCTTTAACCGCGCGATTGACGTCAACACCGCCAAAGAAATCATCAGCCGCCAATTTGTGGAAGTCGTCCTTGCGCCGGCATACAGCCCCGAAGCGCTGGAAGCCTTTGCGCAAAAGCCGAATATCCGCGTCTTGGAAATCAAACACGACGGATACAGCACGCAGGAATGGCAAATCCAAAGCATACAGGGCGGCATCTTGGTACAGGATTGGGACAGAGGTACGATTGCGCAAAGCGACATCAACATCGTCAGCGAACGCGAGCCCGACCATAGCGAAATCAGCGACCTGCTCTTTGCATGGCGCGTGGTGCGCTCCGTGAAATCCAATGCCATCGTGCTGGCGAAAGACTTAGCCACCGTCGGCATCGGCGCAGGACAAACCAGCCGCGTCTATTCCGCCAAAATCGCCGCCATGAAAGCCGCAGACGAAGGATTAAGCCAAAGCGAACTCGTGCTTGCCAGCGATGCCTTCTTCCCCTTCCGTGACGGCGTCGATGCAGCCGCCGCTGCAGGTGTGAGCGCCATCATTCAGCCGGGCGGCTCCATGCGCGACCAAGAAGTCATTGACGCCGCCAATGAACACGGCATTGCCATGATATTCACCGGTATGCGCCATTTTCGTCATTAATCGCTGAACAAGACTCGCCTTATCTGATCATGAGCAAGATAAGGCGGGCCGATATTTATGATATTCAGTCGATAGTAATGATCTGAAAATGCTTGTGCTTTCCAAGGTTTGGCTTAGTCATTTTAAAAGAAAGCGCATGTTGGGCATGTTGATGCAATTTCAATATATAAAACATGTTATTCGATTGACATTTTTCTTCTATGCACAAAATCCTCAAATCGATTGTTAAAAATATTCTGCAATTTGCCTTGTTCTTGGCGGTCTTAAGTGTTGCCGCGGATTACTGGCGTCGTCCTTCTGCGCCTTTGAATGCCGCCGAGCATCCGTTATCTACGCTATCCGGTACCTCGCTCACATTGGCGCAGCACAGTAGCAATCAAACGGTGCTGCTCTATTTTTGGGGCAGTTGGTGCGGGATATGCCGCCATACTTCTCCGGTGATACAGAAGCTGCATGAAGACGGGGTGGCGGTTTTAGGTGTGGCGGTGCAGTCAGGCAGCGATGCCGATATTCGCGCTTATTTGGATAAGCAGGCTTGGCATTTCGACAATATCAATGATGCCGACGGCAGTTTGTCGCGGCAATGGCAAATGCAGGTTACGCCGACTATCGTGCTAGTGCGGCAGGGGCGGGTGCTGCACAGCACCACCGGCTTGAGCAGTTATTGGGGATTAAAAACGCGCTTGATGTTGGCGGGGGGGCGGCATTAGGGGATATGCTATCGTCGAAGGATTGAAAAAGTATAGCTTCTTCAGATTAAAATGAGATAATAAAAATCTTCAACATATTGAAAAATATTTAAATATGTTGTTTTAAGGTGTCTCATTTTAATCTGAAGAGACTATATTAACCTGAGTTCGGGATAAGCACCCCACTAAAAAATAAAGAGCAATTGTGATAATCTACTGTTTTGACAAAACAAACCATCACAAAAGCCCTTTAACATGGAACATCTTACAACACTTTTCTGCCAAGTAGATGATTTTT
>NZ_JBXGGR010000052.1:0-10002 GCF_056855035.1 Suttonella sp. | reverse complement strand
GCTTCCATAGAGTTGTTCCTTAAGTTCACTCTGATGGCGATAGATTTCCTGACGAAAGATGTTGTACCAATGATTGATGGTATTGCGATTAAAACCAGTCAGCAAAGCGGTTTTTGAGGCTTCAATATCGGCACAAAAGTGTCGAATAATTTTTCTGAGATGATATGTGCTTAATTTACTGTTGTATCTCATTTTTCTAGTCTAACAGAGTGATTCTGCTAGTCTAGAGCCTTTTAAAAATTAAGATATTGGCTTAGATTATTTGAGTTATCATCGGAGAAACGAAAAAATATTAAGTTGACAGATTGTAGTAGTGTAGCAAGAAACTCAAAGCTCTAATATTTTTCGATTTTCCGCTTATGATGTTTAAAGAGAGTATGTCCTTATTCAGGAGGCATTATGAAAAAGTGGAATGGATTAACCTCTGCCGCCGTGTTGGCAGCTTGTTCCGGTCATGCGCAAACATTGCCGACAGAGCCGCCAAGCGCTGAGGATCTTTATTTATTTGCCAAGGAAACCCCCGGGATTCAGGTGGCGAAAGAAGAAGTGACGCAGGACAGTTTGCATAAGCATCAATGCGAATTGATTGAAGACAAACATTATCGTTGCGAAGTGACGATTGCCTATTATCTGCAAACAGGTGATGTATTGTTAGACAAGCAGGAATTGTTATTGTCTTGGCAGGACGGTCAGTGGCAGCGGCAATAGAAGGAATGAGGTGTTGAGCGTATTCCCGGTTATATGTGTTTATTGTCGGAAAAATAAAAGGATGGTCGGATATTTATGCTCAGCGTAAATCATGACAAAATTTGTCGAGTTAAATAGACAAACGGCTAATTTATAAAGATAAAGTCGGATTCTTGAATCCGAAAAATTTATATTTTAAGCAATGTCGGATACAAGTATCCGACCTATCCGATTGAAAAGTGATTAATGTTGTCATGAATTGACTATATTTTTATTGTGATTTAATCAAAAAAATAGAGATTCTTTCGAATCTCTATTTTTAATTTCCTATTTATTTAAATTTGAACAAATAGGTTTTTTCTAATTAGACAATTGACTCGATATAGATATGTTGGTTATCTAAATAGTCTAGACCTTTGAATTGCGCAATGGCTACAGCCGCTTTTGAACCGTTACCGTCGGCATCATAATAAAGCTGTTTGGAAACAGTATCAAAGATAATATAGTCATTACTATCTTTGGCTGTGGCATGTGCGCCTGATATGAAGTAATCGCTGCGAAGCATACCTTTTCCTAAATTACTAAAGACACTCGCATCTAAGACGACAGTGTCGCCTTCTCTCATATTGAAATCGAGTACAACATCTCTATCTTCAGAGTTGAGGCTGTTAAAGACGAATTTATCTTTTCCCGTACCGCCTACTAAGATGTCTTGATCGCTGCCGCCGATGAGAATGTCATTTCCTGCACCGCCTTCCAGCCAATCGTTACCTGCGCCGCCTTCAATACGGTCGTTTCCTGCACCGCCTTGAATATGGTTATTGGTTTCGTTGCCGATGAGGATATCATTGCCGCGTCCGCCTTTGAGATTTTCAATTTGCGTGCCAAAACCGATAAACATCTGATCGCCTACAGGATTGCCTTTGGCATCATAGACTAAGGTGTCGGCTTTGTAGTCGCCGCGATAAATCCAAGAGCCGGGCGTGAGGTTAACATAGAGATTTTGGGTTTCGGCGCTGCCGTCAAAGGTATCATTGCCCGAGCCATCCCAAATATAGATGTCGTTGCCTAATGTGTTTGGATTGAAATCCTTAAAGGTATAAGTGGTATCGCCGGCATGTTGCGATTTGTTCACACCGAAACGGTAGTGTAAGGCAGCCAAGTCAAAGATGCCGAAATTGCTTGTGCTGACCGTGGTATAGACGGTTTGTCCGTTTTGCAATACAACATGTTCTTTGATGTCGTTGCTATAAGACATCATGGTTAAATGGCTTTTGTCTTCGGCCGAATTTTTCTGAATACGGTGATTACCGTCAAAGGGATGCGCAAGGCCGACGCTATGCCCGATTTCATGGATTAAGGTACCGAATCCGCCGCTGATCCACGAGGTATAGCGACCATTAACGGTTTCAATGATTTTCGTATCACGGTTTAAGTCGGTATCGCCGCTAAATTTCGTGGAATTCATATGCACGTCGCCGCCGAAATAGGCATAGCCTGCCACAAATGAGTCGAAGGCTTTGTCGCCGTTGACGGTTTGTTTGCTGCAGCTGGCGCAATTACATTTATAGGCAACCGGATTATGGTCTTCGGATGTGTTTTCCGTGCCGAAATGACGATGGTTATTGGCGTAGGTTTTATCTACCGTTAAATCGTCCATGTAGAATTTGAAATTGGCTTTTCCTCCCGAACCGGGCGTTTTTTCCGTAAATTTAAGATTGGTTTGCTCTTCATAGAGTTTTAAGGCATCGCGTACTGCCTGTTTTTGCGTGTTGCTATATTTTTGGAAACCGCGAACCGTGAAAGCATAGCCCGGACCGGAATCGCTGGCGCTTGTGGCGAATTCATAGCTGATATTGGCACCGCTACCGGGACCGTCCCAAGTTTTGTGTAGATAGCCTGATTTTTCAGTGTTTAAAATTTTAATGAAGTAAGGCAGTTCGACTTTATTTAAATCGCGGCTGTCATGGAAGCGCGTATCCACTTCAAATTGCGTCTTGACAGGCTCGTATACAGGTGGCTTAGGTGCCGGATTGCTTGGGGTCGGTGTTGGTGTCGGCGTCGGTCTATCCACATGTCCGTTAACGGTATTGGCGACGTCTAATGTGCCGACGCTGCTGATGGCTTTGCCGTCATAGGCGACGACTTTCAGATCAGGCAGATTTTGTCCTGCATTAATCATTGACACGCCCACAGAGCTTAAGCTGACGACACCGGTTTTATGATTAATCACATAAGGACTGTTGTGATCATTTACGAGGTAATAGCTGAGTTGATCGCCGTCAATATCTTTTGCCGCAGCTTTGGCGACAATATCGCCGACTTTCGCTTGACCTTTGACAAATTGTTTGACTTGTGAAGTGAACACCGGTGTTTGCGGCGCATGATTGACTGCCGTGACTTTCACGATGGTGTCGGCAACATCCAATCTACCTACTTCGCTGGTCGCTTGTCCGTCATAAGCCAGTACTTTCAGATCGGGCAGGTTTTGTCCTGCATTGACCATTGCCACGCCTCTTGCGCTAAGTGTCACAACGCCTGTTTTAGCATCAATCACATAAACATTATTCGGGTTTTCAGCCAAATGGTAGGTGACTTGATCGCCGTCGATATCTCTGGCAGTGGCTTTAGCAACGACATCGCCGATTTTGGCCTGACCTTTGACGAATTGCGTGACTTGCGAAGTCACTACAGGGGTTTCAGGCGCATGATTGACGGCAACCGGTTCGGGATCCGAGAATTGTAAGGTTGAAGTCGGGCTGCTTGCTTTGCCGTCATGGGCAATCACGTTGATAGGCGGCAGGGGATAGCCGTTGTTCATGGCATAAGCGCCTGTAGAGGTTAAGTAAATATACCCTGTTTTTGCATCGATGCTGTAATAGTTGGAATGATTGCCTGATAAATAGTAGTTGATGCTGTCTCCATTGGCATCAAACGAGCGCACCGCCGCAATCAAATCTCCCGATTTGGCCTGCCCGCGTACTAATGAATTTGAGATATAGGTAAATTCAGGCGTAGTCGGGGCATAATTAGGCTGATAATAATTGTTAAAGTAGTTGCCATATGTCCCATATAAGTTACTGTAACTATTATAGTAATTACTGTAGTGGCTACTGTAATTAGCTGTAAAAGTATTTTGGTAATATGAACCTAGTCTATACATTAAGAGCTCCTAAAATATTACTTGCTTAATTAAATAATTTGTCGGTGTTTATATGTACCGTTAGATATTTCCAGTAAATAATTTTCTCGAATAATGTTCAATACAACAGATGAGTGATTAGGTATATCTAATATCATTATTGATAGTGAATCATTTGACATCTTTATATTTATGCGTCCTTGCGTATCGAGAGGAAATTCTGCTTATTTGTATCGGCAGTCTATACTGTTAAGCAAGCGGGATTAATATGAATTTATTATAAATCGGTAATTTATAATAATCTCGACTCAGTGCTTAAATTTAATAAAGAGCGCTGAGTCTGCATGGATTTTACAGGATTGTTCCTTTAAATTAAAGAAAAATTAATCTCGTTACATCAAGTGTTTATTAAATATTTTGTTTTATAAAAACATAAAAATCCCTCTAAATGAGGGATTAACGTGAATTTATAGTTATATAGTCAAGGAATTCAAAAAGAGTTACAATTTAAACACATCTCGCCGTACTCTCTGCGCTACCTGTTAGCAGCATTACTGTACCACTTTTTCATTTCTTTGACTATAGTGTATCAATCAAAATAAGGCTTAAATCAACATCGAGGCGGCTTTGATAAGCGCGCCGAGTTTGTTCAGGGTTTCCTGCCATTCGCTGTCGGGGTTGCTGTCATAGACGACGCCGGCGCCCGCTTGGGCATAGAGTTTGCCGTTTTTAATCAATCCGGTGCGGATGGCGATGGCAAGATCCATATTGCCTTTCCATGCCCAGTAGCCGATGGCGCCGCCGTAGATGCCGCGCCGCGACAGTTCCAATTCATCAATGATTTCCATGGCGCGGACTTTTGAGGCGCCGGAAAGCGTGCCGGCGGGGAATGTGGCTTTAAATACGTCCAAAGCGCCGGCGTTGTCCGCCAATTCGCCTTCTACGTTGGAGACGATGTGCATGACGTGGGAGTAGCGTTCGATGCCCATTTTTTCCGTGACTTTGACGCTGCCGGTTTTGCAGACGCGCCCGATGTCGTTGCGTCCGAGATCGATGAGCATGGTGTGTTCGGCGAGTTCTTTTTCGTCGGCGAGCAGGTCGGCTTCAAACGCCAAATCTTCTTCCATTGTTTGTCCGCGTTTGCGTGTGCCGGCAATCGGGCGGACGGTAACTTTGCGATTTTCCACGCGCGCCAAAATCTCGGGCGAGGAGCCGACGATTTCGTGATCGCCCATGTTCAGCACATACATATAGGGCGAGGGGTTGGTGATGCGCAGGGCGCGGTATAAATCCAGCGCAGGGCGGTCGAAATCGATGTGCAGGCGTTGCGAGGGCACGACTTGCATCACGTCTCCCGCCGCGACGTAGTCTTTGATTTTATTGACGACGGCTTTATAACCGGCTTCACCCATTTCGTATTGCGGGTGGAAGCGTTCCGCTTTGGTTTCGCCGAGCGCTAAAGGCGCGGAGGCAAAGGGCGCGAAGAGGGCGGTTTGCATGGCGTCGAGTTTGGCTTCGGCTTGGGCGATGCCTTCGGTTTTGCGGCAGTCGGCAATGGCTAGTAAATTCGCCTCGCCGCGCAGATTGTCCATGACGACGACGGCATCGGATACGCAGAACAGCATATCGGGCAGTTGCAGTACGTCGTTTGCTGGACGTTTGGCAAGGCGTTTTTCAATGTAGCCGATGCAGTCATAGGCAAAATAGCCGACCAGTCCGCCGCTGAAAGGCAGGTCTTCGGGAATATCCGCCACATGGCGCTGTGCATGGAAGGCTTCTAAAAAAGCAAAGGGATCGCCGTTGTGGCGGCTGATTTCTACGCCGTCGCGCTGATGGACAATCTCGCCGTTTTTGACTTGAATCCATTCGTCGGCAGGCAGTCCAACGACGGAGAAACGCGCCCAGCGTTCGCCGCCTTCAACCGATTCTAATAGATAGCTGTAAGGCGCATTGCCTAGGCGTTGGTAAATGGCGACGGGGGTCAGCGTGTCGGCTAAGACTTTGCGGCGCAATACGCGGTGTGTGATGTCTGCGTTCATCGGCGTACCTTGGCGATTTCGCCGCGCATGGCGGCAATGGTGGCGGCATAGTCTTCGGCAGCAAAAATGGCCGAGCCGGCGACAAACATATCGGCGCCGGCGGCAGCGATGTCGGCGATATTGCCGGTTTTTACGCCGCCGTCGACTTCCAAGCGGATATCCAAGCCGCTGGCATCAATCCATTGTCTGGCCGCTTTGATTTTTTCCAAAGCGCGCGGAATAAAGGCTTGTCCGCCGAAACCGGGATTGACCGACATGATTAAAATCAAATCCAATTTATCGGCTACCTCGTCCAGCACATGCAAAGGCGTGGCAGGATTAAAGACTAAGCCCGCTTTGCAGCCGCGGCTTTTAATCAATTGCAAAGAGCGGTCGATATGGCGGCTGGCTTCGGGGTGGAAAGAAATATAGGCGGCACCGGCATCGGCAAATTGGGCGATGAGATCGTCCACAGGTTCGGCCATCAAATGCACGTCAATCGGCGCTTGAATGCCGTAATCGATTAAGGCTTGGCAGACCGCCGGCCCGAAAGACAAATTCGGTACATAGTGATTATCCATCACGTCAAAATGAATCACGTCCGCGCCGGCAGCAATCACATCTTCGACTTCCTCGCCGAGGCGGGCGAAATCCGCTGCCAAAATCGACGGCGCAATCCAATCTTTGAATACGGGCATTGCAATCTTCTCCTGCTGATTTAGAATTGCGCCATTCTAACAAAGCGACAAGCCGATGACAGCCATTCATTCTTATCATTTTGCCGAGCTGGATTCTACCCAAACCTATTTGCTCAAACATGCCGCCCTGAATGCGGCGGTTTTTTGCCGTGCCGAACGGCAAACAGCAGGAATAGGGCAGCGCGGTGCGCAATGGCAATCGCCGCAGGGCGGATTGTATTTTTCCTTGCGCTATCCCTTGGCGGGCGGTGCGGCATTGCATGGCGGACTGGCGCAGGCCTGCGCCCTCAGTATTGCCGAATGCCTCGACCCCGCAGCCCAAACCCTGCGTCTGAAATGGCCGAACGATTTATACGTCGGCGAGAAAAAAATGGGCGGTATTTTAATCGACATGCTCGGCGATAGCGCCGTGATCGGCATCGGCATCAATCTCCGCGGCGAGCGGCAGGACATTGCCTATGCGGACGAGCATTTTCCCGCCCTCAAGCCAGACGAATTTTATCCGCGCCTGCAAGAAGCATTGCTGCACATGCTGGAAAAATGGGCGCGCCATCCCTATTTAGCCCTCAATCATCGCTGGAATGATTACGACCGCTTTTATGGTCAAGACATCCGCTTGGAAGCGCGGACAGATAGCGTGCGCAATCTGGGTATCGACCAAAAAGGGCGTTTAATCATCGCCGATGGACAAGGCATTGCCTGCCTCAGCAATGCCAGAATTTCTTTGCAGCCTTAAACAGGGCAAATCATTTAAAGGAACATTATGTATTTACTCATCGATGCCGGCAATTCGCGTCTAAAATGGCTTTATGGCAACAACGTGCCGGGAATTGTCGAAGCCGTCTCGTACCGCAGCGATTGGCAGCGCAAACTCTATCTGGCTTGGCATCTGCTGCCCGAACCGCGCATCATCGCCTTTTCCAGCGTCAATCATGCGGAAATCGAAGAACAAGTAGCGGCATTGGTGCAACGTCTGTGGCAGAAACCCCTGCATACTTTTACCGCACAAAAGCAAACCAATCATACCCTGACGATTGCCTATGAAGAACCGCACACCCTCGGCACAGACCGCTACCTCGCCATGCTCGGCGCGCGCAGTTTGAGCCAAGACCCCTTCTGCGTCGTCGGCTGCGGCACCGCCATCACGCTGGATGCGGTGGACAGCAGCGGCAACCATCTCGGCGGCTTAATCCTGCCGGGCATTCGTTTGGCGGAAAATGCGCTCCTGCAAAACACGCAGAAACTCATCCCGATGCGCTGGACGCCCAATCCTCTCGGCACGGATACCGCCGGCTGCATCGGCGCCGGCATTCATCATGCCCTGCCGGCAGGCATCGACCACATCATTGACGAACTGGAAAGCACGCACGGCTATTATTTCAAACGCTTCGCCTTTGGCGGCGACGCGCAAATCCTTTTCGGCAACCGCCCCACCTACCGCATCGAACCCGATTTACTTTTCGGCGGCATGATTGCCCGCCTGCAACCACAATCTTTACAACCATAGGAAAACACGATGAAAAAATCCCTCATCTTTTTAGCGCTGTTTGTCGCACACAGCGCTCTCGCCAAAGATTTCTTCTTCAGAACGGAAACGGTTTATGCCGAACATCCCGACTCGGCGCAGGCGGAAAAATTCTATGCACTCTGCGAAGACAGCATCTCAACCGAGATTCAGCGCGTCAAAAGCAACCGTCCCGCTCTGGATGCGATTATCAATAAAGACATTCCCGATGAAAAAGCATTGGCCGATTATTATCGAGCAACCGTCAGCGATACGCTCGAAATGACCGAAGGCATGGCGAAAGAAGACATCGGTCTGACCATGTGTACGCGCGAATTACACTACCGCCCCGTCTATATCGGGCATTACAAAAACCTCGAGCAATTCCTCGTCTCATACTATGAATATGCCGGCGGCGCGCACGGCATTTACGGCGACAGCTACTATCTCATCGATGAAAACGACCGCCAATTGAGCCTGAACGATTTGCTGGAAAAAGACGGCGAAGCAGGGCTCAATGCCTTGCTTAAAGCCGCCTATATCGACTATGTACAGAAACAGTATGATGACGGACATGAAGAGACAGCCGATGAGGGCAGAAAAAATCATCTGGGCAAATCCAAGCCGGTCAAAGGCGAAGCCGCTTTGCGCGAAGCCGGCTATTTGGATGATGCCTATTTGGATGCCGTCCTGACAGAAAAACACAATTTCTACTTCAGCCCGGAAGGTCTCATCTTTTCCTATATACCCTATCAGGCGGGCAGTTTTGCCGAAGGACAAATCGAGCTGAGCCTGCCTTATGACAAATTATCGGGACTGATTAAAGCCGAATATCTGCCTTAAGCGGCAAAGTGGCATTCTGCTAGTCTAGAGCCTAATATTTTATAGTTTTTTATCTTCTAGAATATTAAAAGGAAAAATAATGAAGAAATATCAACGCTATGTACTCTCAATCGGTTTAAGCATTTGCTTGCTGGCTCCCGGTGTCTCTTGGGCGGAAAGCTTCCGCCTTTTGCGCAATTATCCTGATCGTATGCCTTTGAGTTTTATGGACGAACAAGGTTATCCGACGGGATTTGAAACGGAATTAATGGCGGAAATTGTCAAACGCAGCGGATTATCGCTGAATGAAGAATTTGTGCCGAGCATTCGTCACGGCTTGCAGGCTTTGCGCGAGGGTGAGGCGGATTTGCTCGTTGCGGCGGTGAGTATTACCGAAGAGCGGAAGAAGGAATTCGATTTCAGCGAAGAATATTTTCTCTCCAGACCGATGATTATTACCAAAGACAGCAGCATTAAAAGTTTTGCTGATTTGGCGGATAAAAAAGTGGGCATGATTCAAGATTCCGTGCATGAGCGCCGCGTTCGTGCCGTTCAAGAAGGAACGGAGCAGGAAGGTTCGACGCTTGGACGCGAGACGATTTTTTTGGCTTTGAAAGATATGCTGCAAAGAAAAAGCGCGGCGATTGTCGGCGGCGAATCCTATATGGCGCAAATTCCTTCTTTGTATGAGAAATATCAATTAACGGCGGTTTTTGATAATTCGCTTGCCCAAGATCACTATGCGGTGGCGATTAGAAAAGGCAATGATAATTTGCGGTTGAAAATCAATGTAGCTTTGCAGCAAATGAAAGAAGACGGCGCTTTGCAGCGGCTGACGGATAAATGGTACGGACAGAAAAAGCTTTAATATTTGTGTTGGCATATTGTCGGAAAAGTGGAAAAAGTACAGGCGGCGCATTGATTCCTTATGCGCTGCCTGTGTTTTGTAAAGAAGAGTCTATTATAGTCAATTCATGGCAAATACGAACATTATATTTTTAACCTTAGTTTAGGCGTTCATGCCTTAAGGCATACGCATGACGAATTGTATTGGGTATAAATTCCTAATTTACTAATTTATAAAGAAGTAGGTCGGATTCTTGAATCCGACAAATTGATATTTTAAGTAAT
>NZ_JBXGGR010000040.1:0-13419 GCF_056855035.1 Suttonella sp. | reverse complement strand
ATGTTAAATGCCGGTGAGAAATGGACAAGACCTATCAACAATTCGGGACAAACTATGATGCAGTTGTCTATCCATTTCCCCGGGCGCTTAGATAAGGTGATGAGCCTTTGATTAAACTGACACAGATTTCTGAACGCCCTCTAGATTTAATTGAAAAGCTGCTAAAATAAATCATACTTTGTCTTAGCAAGGCACATTCATCGCCAAGCCGCCTGTTGAGGTTTCGCGATATTTTTCATTCATATCCTTGCCGGTTTCATACATGGTCTTAATCACTTCATCTAAAGAGACGACCGGCTTGCTTCTACGCATCAGAGACATCCGCGCGGCATTGACCGCTTTAACGGCTGACACCGCATTACGCTCGATACAAGGCACTTGCACCTGTCCTGCCACCGGATCGCAGGTTAGGCCCAAATGATGCTCCATAGCGATTTCTGCCGCCTCGCAGACTTGTTCGGCAGTTCCGCCTTGCAAATCCGTCAATCCGGCAGCCGCCATAGAACAAGCCACGCCTACTTCTCCTTGGCAACCCACTTCCGCGCCCGAAATAGAAGCGTTCATTTTGTAAAGGCTGCCGATAGCGCTGCAAGTCAGTAAATAACGGGTGATTTTATCTTCATCAAGCGGATGCACAAAGCGTTCATAATAAGCCAAAACCGCCGGCACAATACCGCAAGCTCCATTCGTCGGCGCGGTTACCACACGCCCGCCGGCGGCATTTTCTTCATTCACCGCCATCGCCACCATATTCAGCCAATCAATCAAAAACATCGGATCTTTGCTTAAATTATCGCCGGCATCTTCCAATTGGCGATGCAGCTGCGCAGCACGGCGCGGAATGCGCAATTTACCGGGCAAAACGCCTTCATGTTCCAAACCGCGCGCAATACAATCGCGCATTACGCCCCAGACTTCTTGACAGTAATCGCGCACCACCGCCTCTTGATGCAATGCGCTTTCATTGCGCAGCATTACTGTCGATAAACGCAAATTCTCCTTTTCGCAATGCGCCAGCAAATCGGCCGCATTTCTATAAGGATAAGGCACCGGCAAATCTTCTTGCCCTAAAGCGGTGCTGAAATCTTCCTCTTCAACGACAAAACCGCCGCCGATAGAATAGTAATTTTTCTCCAACAGCAGCGTATCTTGCGCATCAAAAGCCTGCAAAGTCATTCCGTTTTCATGCAAAGACAAACGCGTTTTATGGAAAATAAAATCTTTTTCCGTATCCAAAGCAATCGGACTGCGATCAGGCTGCGCAACCGCTTTATTCGCCCGAATATCCGCTATCAATTGCGGCATTTTGTCGGTATCTACAGTTTTCGGATCTTCTCCCGCCAAACCTGCCAAAATAGCGCCGTCCGTACCGTGCCCAATCCCTGTCAAAGATAAAGAACCATAAACATGCACGGCAAAACGCGCTGTTTGCGCATAACAATCCGCCGCTTTTAATGCCTGCAAAAACAAACCGGCAGCCTTCATCGGCCCTACGGTATGCGAACTGGACGGTCCGATACCGATTTTAAACATTTCAGATATACTAATCATGCTTCACTCTCCGTTTACCACTGCTGATAACGTAAATTGTAAAATGTTAGCAAGAAATTTCAAAGATAAATCATTAGCAATGAAATGAATTGCTTATCATGCCATTGACAAGCATTCCTATTTGAAATAGAATAACAATTCCTTTTAATCTTAAATAGGTATTCATCATGTTGAAAACACAAACAAAAGTTTTACTTACTGCCTTGCTTGCCGCGTGCGCGATTCCAAGCCTTGCCGCCGATAAACTCAAAGTCGCCACCACTTTCACGATTATCGCGGATATGGCGCAAAATGTTGCCGGCGAACACGCGCAAGTCGTATCCATCACCAAACCCGGTGCGGAAATTCATGACTACGAACCCACGCCGAAAGACCTTGCCACCGCCCAAGATGCGCAATTGATTTTGTGGAACGGCATGGGATTGGAACGTTGGTTTGAAAAATTCTTCAGCAATATTAAAGGTGCGGAATCCGTCAATGTTTCAGAAGGCATCACGCCGATTGCCATCAGCAGCGGCGAATACGAAGGCAAACCCAATCCGCATGCGTGGATGTCTGCCAGCAATGCCAAAATCTATGTGGACAACATCGCTGCCGCTTTAATCAAAGCAGACCCTGAAAACAAAGCGCATTACGAAGCCAATGCCCAAGCCTATAAAGCGAAAATTGAGGAAATCGAGAGCAAAAGCCGCGAAGCGATTGCCAAGATTCCCGAAGCGCAACGTTGGTTAGTCAGCAGCGAAGGCGCATTCTCTTATTGGACGGCGGATTTCGGCTTTAAAGAAGCCTATTTATGGCCGATTAATGCCGAACAGCAAGGCAGTCCGCAGCAAGTGGCGGCTTTGATTAAAACCGTGAAAGCGGAAAACATTCCGGTCGTCTTCAGCGAAAGCACCATTTCTGACGAGCCTATCAAACAAGTGGCAAAAGAAACTGGCGCGGCATACGGCGGCGTCTTGTATGTGGATTCATTATCCGAACCGGATGGCGTAACCCCTACCTATTTGGATTTATTGGACGTTACCACTTCAACCATCATCAAAGCCTTCCAAGAACAGGCAAAATAAGCCGCGGGCAAGAGAAAGCCGCCTTTGTGCGGCTTTTTAATTGATTGATATTCAGGCATACGGCACCGATTTATTTTGGCTAATCGAATATATGATTCTAATATCAGACTGAAAGCCGCTTTATATTGATATAAACTACTTAAGATTTTTGTGCATAAAATATAATAGACAGAATGCTTAAACTAGGATTTTTCCCGCACAGCAATAAACCTCTTGCTCCTAGGCAAGAAACTTATTTATATCAATCATTATTTGCTTTTGGTGGATTATTATCTTTATCATTGATATTCACCTGTTTAACATTCTCATACGCTAATACCGCCTTTTTAAAAGGATTATTTATTGATAACACCATATGGAACCTCTTGATTTTCGGCACGCTTTCTATGATTTGCTATCGTTTTACTTATCAATTGTTTCCAATATATCGCATTAACCAACATGCCATGCGAGCTTACGGCAAAACGCAAAATCAGCCTTGGCAATTGATCGCCATACCAAGCACTCAATTAAGCCATTTACAAGCCGAGGATAACTTATTCAAATTTCTCATTAAAATTATTGTAAAATATTGCGTTTATCAAATGAGAGGAAGCCATCCGGCAATAAAAAATTACGATGCTGAAGCAGCAATCGGTATTCTTTTCCCCGCAATCTCGGTCATAATTGGCGGCAAAGCGCGGCAGTGGATACTGACACGCAGTCCTTGGATCATCAAAAATGCCGCAGGAGAGTATTTTTTACTTGCCGCCGCCATTGCTGACACTGCATTACCGCTTGTGTTAAATGAAGAACTTGAAATCATCGGTTTATCCGCTATTGAACGCGAACAGCTGAAAAAGCAGTTGTCCGAGCAATTAAGCGCCCAAGGCTTTAGCAAATCCTCTCTGTCTGAATTAAGTGCGCAAACAGGCAGGCGCGATTAAAGCTTTTTCGTTATCATATGCCCATCATCATAAGGACAATACATGACTTCGCTCCCTGTTTCGCTATATGCGGATAATATCCGCGTAACCTATGCCAATGGGCATACCGCGCTGCATGAGGTTTCTTTTCATCTCTCAGGCGGCAGTGTCTGCGCGCTGATCGGTATGAACGGCAGCGGTAAATCCACTCTTTTTAACAGCATCATGGGTATTATCCGCCCGCAAACAGGGCAAATTTTGCTTAGTGGTATGCCGTCCAAGCAAGCGGTGAAATGCAATGGCGTCGCCTATGTGCCGCAGGCGGATAATATCGACTGGCATTTTCCGATAGTCGTCAGTGATGTGGTCATGCAGGGGCGCTACGGACATATGGGCATGCTGCGCCGCCCTTCTTCCCAAGACAGAGAGATTTGCCAAGAAGCCATGCAACGCTTAGGCATTGCCGCATTAGGCAATCGACAAATCGGCGAATTATCCGGCGGACAGAAAAAGCGCGTATTTTTGGCGCGCGCCTTGGCGCAAGAAAGCCGCCTGATTTTGCTCGACGAACCCTTTACCGGCGTGGATATTCAAACCGAGCAGGCGATTATGCAGCTCTTGCAGGAACTGCGTAGCGCGGGCTATCTGATTTTAATCTCCACGCATAATCTAGGCAGCGTGCCGGATTATTGCAATGAAGTGATTATGCTCAATAAAAGCATTATTGCTCAAGGCAATATCGCCGACACCTACAACCGCGAAAACCTTGAACGCACCTTCGGCGGCATTTTGCACCATTTACACATCGGCGATATCGCTAAAGAAGCCGCCCATGCTTGAATTGCTGCTCGAGCCTTTCAGTTTCGGCTATATGCGCCATGCCATGTTCGCCTCCAGCATCGTGGGTGGCATTTGCGCTCTGCTGTCGGTATTTTTGCTGCTCAAACGCTGGTCATTAATCGGCGATGCGCTTTCTCATGCCGTCGTGCCGGGAGTAGCGGGTGCTTATGCCTTGGGGCTGCCTTACAGTTTAGGCGCGTTTTTTACCGGCTTTTTAGCCGCCGCCGCAATTTTAGGCTTGGGGCGTATTCCCAAATTCAAACAAGATGCCGTCATCGGCTTAGTTTTTAGCAGTTTTTTTGCCGCCGGCTTGCTACTGATTTCGCTCAAACCCACCGCCATCAATATCTCCGCCGTCATATACGGCAATATTCTCGCCATCAGCGATGCAGATTTATGGCAAATTAGCGCCATTTCCCTGTTTACGCTGATATTTATTATCTGCAAATGGCGCGATTTCCAACTGTTCTTTTTTGACGAAACCCAAGCCATTACCGCGGGGCTCGCCGTAAAAACGCTCAAAATCCTCTTCTTCGCCCTGCTATCCGCCGCCATTGTCGCTTCCCTGCAAACTGTCGGCGCAATCTTAGTCATCTCTCTCATGATTACACCGGGAGCGACTGCCTATTTCTTAAGCGACCGCCTTAGTCGCGTACTCATCATTGCCGCCTTTTTAGGCATCAGCACCTGCTTCTGCGGCAGTTATCTCAGCTATTTCGTCAATCTGCCCACCGGCGCGCTGATTGTGGCTTTGCAAAGCCTGCTCTTTGCCCTCGCCTTCTTAGCCGCGCCGAAATACGGACTGCTCGCCCAACGCCGCCATCAGAGACAACCATGAATTTTCTGCTCGAACCCCTGCAATATCCCTTTATGCAACAAGCCCTCATCATGGCAATCGTCATTGCCGTGGTCTGCGCCCTGCTGTCTTGCTTTTTAGTGCTCAAAGGCTGGGCATTGCTCGGCGATGCCATCTCGCATGCCGTATTGCCGGGTATCGTTCTCGCTTCCCTGCTAAACATTCCCCTTGCCATCGGCGCATTCGCCGCCGCCGTTGCTTGCACACAGGCAAGCAGCTTCATTGAAAGACACAGCCGCCTCAAACAGGACGCCGTGCTGGGCATCGCCTTTACCAGCCTGTTTGCGCTCGGCTTATTGCTCTATCATGCCGGCAGCAAAGGACAACATCTCATGCACATCCTCTTCGGCAATATTCTCGGCATCGAAAGCGTCAGTCGCTACCAAGTTTGGGCTATTGCCGCCGTCGTCTGCAGCGTGTTTGCGCTTAAATGGCGGGATTTCCTGCTCTATGTTTTTGACGAACACCAAGCCCGCCTCAGCGGTCTGTGCATTCCCTGCCTGCAACACAGCCTCTTGATTTTGCTTGCCCTTACCTGCGTTGCCGCCATGCAGGCGGTAGGCGTTGTCTTAGTTGTCGCCATGCTCATCGCCCCCGCCTTGACCGCACAACTTTTATGCAAACGCTTCGCCCCCCTATTGCTGTGCGCCTGTATCAGCTCCGTGCTTGCCGCCGTCTGCGGCGTTATCATCAGCTATCATCTGGATGCGGCGACCGGCGCCTGTATTGTCTTATGCCAAAGCAGCGGCTTTATCGCTGCCCTTTGCTTTAATGCCCTGCGCCAGTCGCGCTACCGCCGTTTAAAGCAATCGCAAAACGACGCTGCTTCAGCATAGGCAAACGTTCGCGCACCGCCGCTAAATGCGCTTTATCGACTTCCGCGCACAATAAACCTTCTTCCTGCCCAAGCTGCGCGCGCACCATGCCCAGCGCATCGACAAATAAGGAATGCCCGATGCGGTTGCCGCCGCACATATCTGCGCCCAATACATACACGCCGTTTTCCAAAGCGCGTGCCGCGCAGAGTAATTGCCAGTAATATTCCTTATCCGCGCCGGCAAACCACGCCGCCGGTAGCAAAATAACATCCGCGCCCTGCTCGGCTAAAGCACGCGCCGTTTCGGGAAAGCGCAGGTCATAGCACGTCATCACGCCGAATGTGATGCCCTCGCAGTCAAAAACAGGCGGCAAATCTTCGCCTTGTGCAATCCGCTCACTTTCCTGCACCGCAAAAGCATCATACAAATGCAATTTGCGATAAGTCCCTAATAATCGCCCTGCTTGCAGCACAACCGCCGTATTAAAAGCCCGTCCCTGCGGCGCCGGCTCAAACATACCCGCGACAATCGTCAACCCGTATTCCTGCGATAAATCCGCCAACAGCGAAACAAATTCGCCGTCTAAAGATTGCGTCATTGTCGCCTCGCTTTCTTCGGCACGCAGAAACATCGCCGCCTCCGGCAATAACAATAGTTTTGCGCCGGCTTGGGCGGCAAGGCTTGCGCTGTGTCGGCAAATGCGCAGATTGCGCGCATAATCGTTTCCGCCCGCCATTTGATACGCTGCTATTTTCATTCTTCCCTCCTTATGCAGAACGCCAGCATAAACCTTGAAATCTCTAGCGACAAGCCCATAATCCCTTATAATCGTCTTTTTTGATTATCTTGTCAGCCATGAGTAAAAAATCCTATCCCATTACCCCCGCCGTTCGTTTTCTACGCGAGCATCAGATTGCTTATGAAGCGCATCTTTATGATTATGAAGAACACGGCGGCACGGCGCGCTGCGCACAAGAATTACATGTTGACGAACATTGCGTGATTAAAACGATTATTTTGCAAGATGATAAAAAACAGGGGCTGATTATGCTCATGCACGGCGATAAAGAAATCTCCACCCGCCAATTGGCGCGCATTATCGGTGCACGCCATATCGAGCCTGCCAGCCCAGCCCAAGCTAATAAATGGAGCGGCTATTTAGTCGGCGGCACCAGTCCTTTTGCCTGCAAAAGCGCGCTGCCTGTTTATGTGGAAAGCAGCATTTTGGATTTAGACACCATTTACATCAACGGCGGCAAACGCGGCTTTTTAGTCGCCATCACGGCTAAGGATTTGCAGGTGTTGCAGCCGCAGGCGGTAGAAGCTGCCGCATAGCCGCCCAATAAATACCGATTACATGAATGCTGCTTAAAGGTAGCCACTATCTTTATCAAAAATTCTTTTACCTGAAAATGACTTTTTTGTTAGACTAATCCTGTTAAAATTTCATTTTTTATTACATAAACAAACAGGAGTTCCACTTGATAACACAGCAACCTGCGCCCGAGAACGTGCAAAACTCGGAACTGCTGACCACCCAGTCATTCGCAACGAATTTCCGCGGCTTAGTTATTACCGTCATTGCCGCCGTCGCCGCCTACGCTTTCTATCTGTGGCTGAAAAGCCCTACAGGTGCAGGCTATGAACTCAATGCCAGTAAAGGACTAGCGGTGCTGCTCTTTGTCGCCATCATGTGGTTTACCGAAGCCGTACATATCACGATTACTGCCCTCATGGTGCCCGTGCTTGCCGCCACCCTCAAATTCCCCGACACCAACATCAAAACCGCCTTAGCCGGCTTTGCCGATCCCACGATTTATATCTTCTTCGGCGGCTTTGCTTTGGCGGCGGCACTGCATATTCAAAAACTCGACCGCAAAATCGCCATTTGGATTTTATCGCTCTCGCGCGGCAATATGCTTATCGCCGTTCTGCTTCTCTTCGGCGTAACCGCCTTTTTATCGATGTGGATCAGCAACACCGCCACTGCAGCCATGATGCTGCCCTTGGCACTCGGCATGATGGCGCATTTAGACCGCGGTAAAGAACGCAAAACCTTTGTTTTCGTGCTGCTCGGCATCGCCTACTGCGCCAGTATCGGCGGCTTGGGCACATTAGTCGGCTCGCCGCCGAACATGATTGCCGCAAAATCCCTAGGGCTGGATTTCTACGGCTGGATGAAAATGGGCATACCGATGATGCTCCTCATTCTGCCGCTGATGGTATTTTCGCTCTATGCGCTGCTCAAACCCAATCTCAAAGAAAAAGTCTCGATTCAAGAAGAAAACATCCCTTGGACGCTGCACCGCATCATTGCCATGCTCATCTTTATCTGCACCGCCGGCGCATGGATATTGAGCAGCAAAATCAAAGCGCATTTCGGCATCGCCAATCCCGATACCGTCATCGCGCTTGCCGCCGCCATTGCCGTCATCGTCTTCGGCACCTGCCGCTGGAAAGACATCACCAATAACACCGACTGGGGCGTACTCCTGCTCTTCGGCGGCGGTCTCAGCCTCAGTGCCCTATTGCAAAGCACCGGTGCCTCTGCTGCCTTAGGCAAGCAAATGGCGGAAACCTTCGGCGGCACACATCCGCTTGTCATCATACTCGCCGTATCCGCCTTTATTATCTTCCTCACCGAATTTACCAGCAACACCGCTTCCGCCGCCCTGCTCGTGCCGGTCTTCGCCGGCATTGCCGCACAAATGGGCATGCCCAAAGAAGTCCTCGTCTTTGTAATCGGCATCGGCGCTTCCTGTGCCTTCATGCTGCCGGTTGCCACACCGCCGAATGCCATCGTCTTCGGCAGCGGACTGATTGAGCAAAAAGAAATGCTCAGCGTCGGCTTACTGCTGAACATACTCTGCGTACTGCTTGTCGGACTGTGGGCATATTTCGTATTAATGTAAATACATGCGCCATCGATTGATGGCGTATTTTTTTGGAGAAACAAAATGAAAACACAATTTCGCATCGCCGCCATCGCCGGCGACGGCATCGGCAAAGAAGTCCTGCCCGAAGGCATCAAAGCCCTTGAAAAAGCCGTACAAGGCACAGGCATCCAACTCGACATTCAGTATTTTGACTGGGCAAGCTGCGACTATTACCTCGCACACGGCAGCATGATGCCGGAAAACTGGGCGGAAATCCTCCGCCCCTTCGACGCCATCTACTTCGGCGCCGTCGGCGACCCCGAACGCGTTCCCGACCACATCTCCCTATGGGGCTCACTCATCAAATTCCGCCGCGAATTCGACCAATACGCCAACATCCGCCCTGTCCGCCTCTTTGAAGGCGTACGCTGCCCTCTCGCCAACAAACAAGCCGGCGACATCGACTTCATCATCGTGCGCGAAAACACCGAAGGCGAATACAGCAGCATCGGCGGACGCGCCTACAGCGGCGAAAACGAAATCGCCCTTCAGCAAGCCATCTTTTCGCGCAAACGCTGCGACCACATCCTAGACTATGCCTTTGCACTGGCGCAAAAACGCCCGCGCAAACAACTCACCGCCGCCACAAAATCCAACGGCATCTCCATCAGCATGCCCTTCTGGGACGAACGCACAGCCGCCGTCGCGCACAACTACCCCGACGTTACATGGGACAAACAGCACATTGACGCCCTTGCCGCGCAATTTGTCCTCAAACCCGAACGCTTCGACGTCGTCGTCGCCTCCAACCTCTTCGGCGACATCTTATCCGATTTAGGACCGGCCTGCGTCGGCACGCTGGGACTGGCGGCATCTGCCAACCTCAACCCCGAACGCCGATTCCCCTCATTATTTGAACCCGTACACGGCTCCGCCCCCGACATCTATGGCAAAAACATCGCCAACCCCATCGCCATGATATGGTCGGGTGCCCTGATGCTGGAATTCTTTGCCGAAGAAAACCCCGCCGCGGTACAAGCCGCCGCCCGCATCATGAAAGCAATTGAAGAAACGCTGAAAAGCGACTGCAAAACCCCCGATCTTGGCGGCAGCGCCAGCACCCAAACACTCGGCAACGCCATCGCCCCGCCATTTAAAGCAAATAAAGCAAAGCCTCATGCCAAAAGCATGAGGCTGAAAGCTTCAAATAGTCCTTCTTTCAGAAAGTTTGTGAATAATCACATCTATCATAATTGCCCGGAAAGGCGAAAATATTTCTCCATCACTAAAAGACTCAACAAACGCTCCTTATCTTTATCCATAAATTGCTGCATCCACATCTGCGCATTATGAATAATCTCTAAAGCCGCCTCTGGGTGACTCTCGAAATAATCCAATTTTTCTTCTATATCGGCATAATCATCGCGTAACAATACATAATGCACATTAGGTTCTAATGCCCCCTCCATCAGCCAAGTTTCATAACGCGGCCTACACATAAAGCAAAGAGAATTGGAATAAAAAATCCATTTTAAATTAGTCGCGACATCATTACCTTCAATACTTAAAATATATTTATAGTCTAATTGCTCAGGAATCGTTAAATAAGAACCATGATAAGCTTTATCACGCGATTTTTCATGCACACAAGCCACATCCAAACGCGGCAAATGATGATAACGCTCTAAAAAATCTAAGCGATGCGCCTGATGTGCCGCACCGCGCCATAACAACATAGGCTTTTTCTTTTTAAAAGGCATATGATCGGGCAGAACATAAAAATGCCGAACACTATCTAACTTCAATAAAATAGAATTCTCATTTCCCTGATTCATAATAGGACGACTTTTGACAAAACTTGGTACTTCCGGCACATGAATAACATCGCCAAACTCATAATTAAATCCATTATTCTCAGGAAAATAATGCAATAAAGGCGCTAAATCATAATAATAAGCGGAGGGCTTTTGACGAGGAAAATTGCCGCAATAAGCATCAGGATTATCTATATAAAAACTTGAATTCAAGCGATGATAATAATCACAACGCGATAAAATATGTACTCTCTCATCATCTGTTAATTTTTCCATATCTGCCAATACGTTTTTATAATCCTTTCCTAACAGAAAATTCGGCATCAATTCTAAACCCGCACGCGAAAAATAAAACGCAAATTTATGCAGACGACGATGATAACGACCTAATTTTTTAGCCAATAATGAATTCATATCAATTACACCCAATCTAAAGCATAAAACAAAGCAATTAAAGGCGCTACTACAAGCAAAGAAGCAGCCGTCGTAATGGCAATAATATTCGCCGCCGCCACCGCATTGCCGCCCAAAGCCTTTGCCATAATATAGCCGGCATTTGCCGCCGGCACGGCGCCCATCAGGCATAAAATCGCCAAATCGCGCCCTGTCAAACCCAGTAATAAGCCGCAGCATAAAAAGCATAAGGGCGATACCAGCAAACGTCCCACACTTGCCCAAACCGCCATTTTTCCGGCACCGAAAATGCCGCGCAAATCAAAAGCCGCGCCAATGCTGATCAGGGATAAAGGTAGGGTCAAGCGGGTAAACAAATCGCCGAAAGAAAACACTGCTTTCGGTAATGGAACATGCAAAATTTTTAAGAAAAAACCGCATAAAATGGCGATAATTAGCGGATTTTGCAGCATCTTTTTCAATAGCTGCCTCATGCTTTGCAATGCGGAAAGCCCCGCCTGCTGCTGCATGGCTTTGTTCAGACAAATTACGCTTAATACATTGAGCTCCAGAGCAATCGCGCCTGCTAAAATACCTCCGACTTCGCGCCCGTAATCACCATACGCTTGAATAACAAA
Organism: Suttonella sp.; assembly: GCF_056855035.1. NCBI lineage: Bacteria > Pseudomonadati > Pseudomonadota > Gammaproteobacteria > Cardiobacteriales > Cardiobacteriaceae > Suttonella > Suttonella sp. Next base: position 1,661 of record NZ_JBXGGR010000040.1, on the reverse strand, counting down.
TGCCAAACCTAAAATCGCCAAATTACCGCGGAAAACGCCCTGCACAAATACACCGCGATCCGCAGGAGAGGCAATCATTTTATTAGCAATCAAACTACTTCCTAAATACAGCAAATAAGTAGCCAAATAACCTGCCGCCACCAAACGCCATTGCGACATCAGACTTTCTTGGCTTTTCAAAATGCTGAAAAATAATAAACCGGGAATTCCGTAACGATACAATAAGGCATTCACATCCCGCAAAAACTGTTCACGAATTTGACCGCTCATTCGCAACCAACGACCTATCCAAATCAAAGCAATCAAAGGAAAAATAATATTTCCTGCAAATAACATGCCTTGCCAAAAATCTTCTAACATATTTTTTCACATATCATTTATATAAAAACACCAATATCAAAATAAAAACCTACAAAACATTGACAAACTTTTAGCGTTATGAATATCCAGCTAATAACTTAAAAACACCTTATCATAAGCATAAACTCAATAAGATTTAATATTTTTCATTACTAATTTTATAGATGTTTAATTGTAACACAGGCTTCCTACGAGGATGATTCATGGTTTTGCCGGTACCCATCTCCCCATTGAGATTTCAACACACGCATCCCTGCGGGGTGCGGCAATAAGCTGGTAAGCTCACTAGCAGCAGGAGTATGTTTCAACACACGCATCCCTGCGGGGTGCGGCCGGCTCTAGCGCCACAATCTGCCCGCCGCTTTTGTGTTTCAACACACGCACCCCTACGGGGTGCGACTCAAGACTGCCCATACCCTGCGAGAGTAGAGCAGTGTTCCAACACACGCACCCCTACGGGGTGCGACACCCCGTCCTGCGCAGCGGCGACATTAGCCGCCGTTTCAACACACGCACCCCTACGGGGTGCGACCAACGAGCCTTATTGTTACTGCCACCACTGCGCCGTTTCAACACACGCACCCCTACGGGGTGCGACGAGACAGCAGTCCCCAAATAACGTTCCAATACTCGTTTCAACACACGCACCCCTACGGGGTGCGACCTAAATTTTTATGCTCGAATTGTGCGTCAATTCTTGTTTCAACACACGCACCCCTACGGGGTGCGACCAATTGACCGCGTGCAAAGTCTTTTAAGTTTTCAGGTTTCAACACACGCACCCCTACGGGGTGCGACGGCAGCTGATACGCCGGATAATCCCGCTGCGCCTAGTTTCAACACACGCACCCCTACGGGGTGCGACGCATAAGCATTAAATAAATTATCAATTTCAGCCTGTTTCAACACACGCACCCCTACGGGGTGCGACTTTGAACAAGCAGGATTTAGCACTGCTTGGCAAGTGTTTCAACACACGCACCCCTACGGGGTGCGACTGAAGAGTTGCGCAAAACACGACTGGAATTAGAAGTTTCAACACACGCACCCCTACGGGGTGCGACGCGCAGCAGCAGCAAAATGACGACCTCCAGTCCTGTTTCAACACACGCACCCCTACGGGGTGCGACATTAGATGTCAGCCCTGATGAGGCATTGGATTTGTTTCAACACACGCACCCCTACGGGGTGCGACCTATTATGACGCGACCACAAAAGAGGTGCTGGGCGTTTCAACACACGCTCCCCTACGGGGTGCGACTAGTAATGTGCGCTATCCGCTACTTGGGTCTCTAGTTTCA
>NZ_JBXGGR010000036.1:0-60373 GCF_056855035.1 Suttonella sp. | reverse complement strand
CGCCTTCTTCAACATGGTCTAACACACTTGCGAAATGCTTGACATCTGCCTGAATGGCTGGCGTAACGTGGATTTGTTCAATAAAGCCTTCCGCATCCGTACGCGCATGCAGTTTGTAACCCAATAACCAATGTCCGCTTTTAATCGTCCATTTGGCATCGACAGCTTTGCTCGCCCGCGTATCGCTTACTTGGATTTTGGTTTGTTCCTGATTTTCAGTATTTTCTTTTACTTCAATGGCTTTCTTGAGTTTACTGCCTGCAGTTTGGGTAATGGTGGCATCTACAATGGCGGTTTGGGCTTTTTCCACTTTGAGTTTGTTTTGTGCCAGTTGTTGGTTGATTTGTTGATTAAGTTCGTCCAATAGACCATCTTGCATCAGCCAGTTACGAAAACGGTTGAGTGTGCTGTGGTCAGGCTTGTCATTTCGTCTGGAAATTGACAAAAAATCATGAAATCCAATCGAGTAACCAGACTGCGTTCCAACTCAGGGTCGGAAAGACTGTGCCATTGTCCCAACAATACCGCACGAAACATCGGCAACAACGGATAAGCAGGACGACCACCATGGTCGCGCAAATCAGCCACTTTTTTACTGGCAAGTGTGTGTTCAATGGCTTGCCAATCGAGCAGTTGGGTGATTTTAAGCAAGGGGAAACGGTCAGCGTATTGATTGAGCAGGGTTTGGGCGGAGTAGTAGAAAAAGCTGCTCATGGAAAAGTCCTCTAAATTCTGGGTTGGGGAGAATTTAGAGGATTTTTTGGGGTTTTGCAAAGGTTTCAGTCTAACAGAGTGATTCTGCTAGTCTAGAGCCAATAAAATTTTTTTTAGCAAATCGCTTTCAAAACTCAGCGAAATCTACTACTATCAGCCTATTGCAGCCACCTGAAAAATCAAGAAAGGGGGAGAGATGACTACAAGCGCCGAACAGCTTCAACAAGCACAAGCTCTTGGTATTGCGTCGTCATTTTCAGCATTTAACGGAGAGCGGCAAATCGTCGATACTGCGGTGCTTGAACAATTCATCACCCTGCTGTCTTTACCTCCTGCCCAAGCAGAAGATTTTTGCGATGTATTCGTGATTCCGGCAGAGCAAAGCTATTGCCTCAAGCAAGCCGCGCTGAATGCAAATTTAGTTGACGAAGCCGGCAATCGGCAATCGTTATCCCTTAACGAAGACGGTATTTCCCTTCCGCCGCTGGCAATCGGCTATTACGAATTGCAAACCGATAGCGGCAAATTCTTTATTATCAGCGCACCGCCGCAGTGCTATGAAGCGCCGGCACTTTCTCAAGACAATAAGCTCACAGGGCTGAATGTGCAGCTATACAGCCTGCGCTCCGAAAACAATTGGGGCATCGGCGATTTCGGCGACCTTCAGACCCTCGCCGAACATTTTGCCGGCAAAGGCATAGATTTTATCGGGCTGAATCCCCTGCACGCGCTTTTCAGCAGCCATCCCGAATGGGCAAGCCCTTATAGCCCCACTTCCAAAAGCCGCTTGAATGCGATTTATCTTGACGTCAATGCGGTGCCTGAATTTCAAGTTTGCCCGAATGCGCGGCAGTGGTGGAAAAGCACGGACACGCAGGTGCGCTTAAGCGCTTTGCGCGCAGCCGAATATGTGGATTACGTCGGCGTATTTGCTTTAAAGCAGCAAGCTCTTGAGCTGGCTTTTGCTTATTTTCAAGACCGCCAAGATACTCAAACGCAGGCGCGGCGCGAAGCTTTTGCCGCTTTTGTACAAAAAGGCGGCAAAGATTTGTACGGTCATGCCGTGTTTGAGGTTTTAGACCGGCATTTCCAGTCGCAAAGCGCGCAGACGCAGCAAGCGCCGCAGCGTGAAGAAGATATGGGCTGGCTGGCTTGGGCGGATGATTATCAGCATATAGATAGCCCTGCGGTGCAAGCCTTTATTAACGAACATCAGGCGGAAATCGATTATTGCCTGTGGCTGCAATGGCTGACTGAAGAACAATTGGCGCAAACGCAGGCCCTTTGCCAAGCAGCAGGTATGTCTATCGGACTGTACGGCGATTTGGCGGTAGGCGTGGCGCGCGGCGGTTCAGATACATGGACGCAAAGAGAATCTTTCTGCTTGAACGCCAGCGTAGGCGCACCGCCCGATCCGCTGGGTCCGCAGGGACAAAATTGGCAATTGCCGCCTTTGCATCCGCAATTATTGCGCCGCCATGCTTACGGCATTTTTATCGACATGCTGCGCGCCAATATGCGCCATTACGGCATGTTGCGCATCGATCATGTGATGGCTTTCGAGCGCCTGTGGTGGATTTTGCAAGAGCAAGGCGCCGATAAGGGCGCTTATGTGCATTATCCCTTAGAAGAAATGATGGCGATTTTGGCGGTGGAAAGTCAGCGCGCGCAATGCGTGATTGTCGGCGAAGATTTGGGTATTGTTAGCAATCAAATGCGCGCCGCTTTGCGCCGATACGGCGTCTATTCCTTTGCCGTGCTGTATTTTATGAAATCAGACGGCGAACATATCGCCCCTACCGATTGGGCGGCAAAAGCGATTGCGGTCGTCAGCACGCACGATTTGGCTCCGCTCGTCGCTTATTGGCAGAGTGAAGATATTGATTTACTTCGCGATTTATCCGTACTCAAGACTGAAGAGCAATATCTCTCGCTGATACGCGAACGCGCGCAAGACAAATGCAGCCTCAGCCAGCAATTAGGTTACGGCAAAGTGCAGGAATACAGCGCCGATTTGGTCACGCAGCTGCATACTCATGCTGCCGCTGCGGCGGCGCAACTCTTCGCTTTTCAATTAGAAAACCTTCTGCCTTGTCATGCGCCTTTTAATGTGCCGGGCATTAGCCGAGACTATCCGAATTGGCGCGTCAAACTGCCCTTTACCTTAGAAGATTTGCTAGCAAATTCAGCACTTAGCGCACAAGTCGCCGCTATTATCAAGGCACGCCGTCACGACGCAACAGCCGCTCAAGCGCTCAATCCGCGTCTATCCACCGACAGCCAAGAGCAGCAAATCATCGATGCCCTGTGCGAAGCGCGCCTTGCCGATCCTTTTGCCTATTTGGGCGCGCATGCGTACTCGCAAGGCATCATCGTGCGGACTTATCAGCCTGAAGCCGGCAAAGTCGAGCTATGCATCGGCGAAGAAAGCTATTTGATGCAATGTATCGATAAGCGCGGCGTCTTCGTCCGCTATCTTGCCGACTATGCGCCTTTTACCCATTATCAACTGCGCGTCTATCACGACAAGCGCCACCGCCTGATTGAAGATCCCTACCGTTTCGGCGCCGCTTTGGGCGAATTGGACAATTGGCTCTTGGCGCAAGGACGGCATCTGCGCCCTTATGAGCAATTGGGCGCGCATCTGTGCTGTCTTGACGGCGTAGCAGGAACGCGTTTCGGCATATGGGCACCCAATGCCCTGCGCGTATCCGTGATCGGCGATTTTAACCAATGGGACGGGCGCCGCCATCCGATGCGTCTGCACCCTGGTAGCGGGATATGGGAATTGTTTATTCCGCAGATTGGGCGCGGCGAGCTCTATAAATTCGAGATATTAGATACCCGTCATCATTGCCATATCAAAGCCGATCCCTATGCTTTTGCCGCAGAATTGCGCCCCGCCACCGCTTCCAAAATCAGCGGACTGCCCGAAAAGATTGCGCCTAATCCGCAGCAACAAGCCCGTCTGCAAAGCAGCCAGCCGATTAGTATTTACGAAGTCCATCTCGGTTCTTGGCGGCGCAATACCGAGAATAATTTCTGGCTGAATTACCGGCAAATTGCCGATGAACTGATTCCTTATGTCAAATCGATGGGCTTTACCCATATCGAGCTGATGCCCATAGCGGAATTTCCCTTCGACGGCTCTTGGGGCTACCAAGCTACCGGGCTTTACGCGCCCACCAGCCGCTTCGGCGATCCTGAAGGTCTGCGTTTCTTGATTGAGCGTGCTCATGAGGCGGGAATCGGCATCTTACTCGATTGGGTTGTAGGACATTTCCCCGATGATGCCCACGGTTTGGCGCATTTTGACGGCACCGCCCTATACGAACATGCCGATCCGCGCGAAGGCTATCATCAAGATTGGAATACCCTGATTTTCAATTACGGTCGCCATGAAGTGCGCAATTTCCTTTCCGGCAATGCCCTGTATTGGATCGAGCGCTTCGGCATTGACGGTTTGCGCGTCGATGCCGTGGCGTCGATGATTTACCGCGATTACTCGCGCGCCGAAGGACAATGGATTCCCAACCGCTACGGCGGACGTGAAAATTTAGAAGCCATCGATTTTTTAAGAGAAACCAATCAGATGCTGCGCGCGCAAACAGGTGCCGGCAGCATTGCCGAAGAATCCACTTCCTTTATGGGCGTAACCCATCAAGACGGTCTTGCTTTTGATTATAAATGGAATATGGGCTGGATGAACGATACTCTGCGCTATATGCGGCAAGACCCCGTCCACCGCAAATACCATCATCAGCTTATGACCTTCGGCATGATGTACCAATACAGCGAGCAATTCATGCTGCCGCTCTCGCATGATGAAGTCGTGCACAGCAAAGGTTCTTTACTGGATAAAATGCCGGGCGACTGCTGGCAGAAATTCGCCAATCTGCGCGCCTATTACGGCTATATGTGGGGCTATCCCGGCAAAAAACTGCTCTTTATGGGCAATGAATTCGCCCAAGGGCGGGAATGGAATTATCAGGAAAGTCTGGATTGGTATTTGCTCGACGAAGCCCATGGCGGCTGGCATAGCGGCATGCAGGCATGGGTACGCGATTTAAATCATTTCTATCAAGCCCAAGCCGCCTTATTCGAGCAAGACTATCAGCCGCAAGGCTTTGAATGGCGTGTCGTCGATGATGCCGAGCAATCCGTCTTTGCCTTTGAGCGCATTGCCGCTAATGGCGCGCGCATTTTAGTGGTGAGCAATTTTACGCCCGTACCGCGTCATGATTACCGCATCGGCGTGCCGCTGTCAGGCTATTACCGCGAAGCCCTGAATTCCGATGCCACCTGCTATCAGGGCAGCGGCATGGGCAATCAGGGCGGCGTTGCCAGCGAAGCCGTTGCCGCGCATCAGCAGCCGCATTCTATCAAGCTTACCTTGCCGCCGCTGTCCACCTTATTTTTTGTCTTGGAAGCGCAATGAAATATTTTGCTGGACAGCCGCAACCCTTAGGCAGCCGCATTTGCCGCCACGACGGCCTGGAAGGCGTTAATTTCGCCGTCTTCAGCCAACATGCGCGACGTATGGAATTATGCCTTTTCACCGCTACAGGGGAAAAACGCTATCCCATGCAGCGCAGCGGCAATATCTGGCATTGCTTTATCAGCGATATTGGCGCCGGTATGCATTACGGCTACCGCGCCAACGGCGTCAGCAATCCGCGGCAAGGACATTATTTCAATCCGCAGAAACTCCTGCTTGACCCTTATGCCAAGCAAATCAGCCATGCGCCCGATTTTTCCACTGCCGACAAACTGGCGGTTTTTCAGATAGACACATGGCATGATAGCGCCGCAGTCGCGCCCAAAGCGATTGTGAGCGCTGAAAGCGCTTTTGACTGGCAGGGCATTTCCCGCCCCGCCATTCCTTGGGCAGAAACCATTATTTATGAGGCGCATGTAAAAGGGCTGACGCAGCAGCACCCCGACATTCCCCGCGATATTGCCGGCACTTACGCCGCCCTCGCCCACCCTGCCCTGATTGCGCATTTGCAGCGTCTGGGCATCAGCACATTAGAACTGCTGCCGATCAATTTTGCCGCCGAAGAACCGCATCTGCAAGCCATCGGATTGCGCAATTACTGGGGCTATAACGTCTTAGGACATCAGGCTCTCAATTCGCGCTATGCCGCCACCGAACACCCGATAGAAGAATTGCAAACCGCGATTCGCAGCCTGCATGCCGCCAATATCGAAGTTATTTTAGACGTCGTCTTCAATCACAGCGCCGAAGGCGATCAGCGCGGTGCGACATTGTCATGGCGCGGATTGGACAATGCCAATTACTACTGGATAACGCCCGCCGGCGAATACGAAAACTGGTCCGGCTGCGGCAACAGTTTCAATGCCAACCAAGACGAATGCCTGACATGGATTATCGACAGCCTGCGCTATTGGGCGGATACCTTCCAAATCGACGGCTTCCGCTTCGATTTGGGCAGCATATTGGGACGCAATCCCGCCTTTAGTCCGCAGGCAGCCTTTTTTGCCGCCATTGCCGCCGACCCTGTGCTTTCCCAACTCAAAATGATTGCCGAACCTTGGGACATCGGCTTAGGCGGCTATTGTCTGGGGCAATTCCCGCCGCCCTTTGCCGAATGGAACGGTAGCTACCGCGACACCATGCGCGGCTTTTTCCTGCGCCATTCCGGCTATCTTGCCGAATTTGCCGAACATTTTGCCGGTAGCCAAGCAGAGTTCGGACACAATCAGCGCCCCTTAAGCGCCAGTATCAATTTCATCACCGCCCACGACGGCTTTACCTTACGCGATTTGCTCAGCTATGAGCAGCGGCATAATCATGCCAACGGCGAAGACAATCGCGACGGCCATCAGCACAATCTCAGCTGCCACCACGGAATCGAAGGCGAAACGAAAGACCGCGACATACTTGCCGCCCGCGCCAAAAGCAGCCGTAATCTGTTGGCAACTTTGCTGCTTTCTGGCGGCACGCCGATGCTTTTGGCAGGCGACGAATTCGGCAATTCGCAGCAAGGCAATAACAATGCCTATTGCCAAGACAATCCCATCGCTTGGCTGGATTGGGCGAGAGCCGATCAATCTCTTATCGACAGCACCGCCGCCCTCATCGCCCTGCGCAAAGAAATTCCGCTCCTGCGCCACGGCGAAGACTGGAGCAACGCCAATATCCAATGGCTGAACAGCGCAGGCGCGCCCATGCAACATCAAGATTGGTATGACAATGACAACCCCACTCTTGCCATTCTCATGCACCGCCGCTGGCTCGTATTAATCAATCCGCAGCCGCAAGCGCAGCGCTTTGTGCTGCCGCAAGGACAATGGCAGCTGCTTTTTGCCGGCAGCGGCATCAAGGATTTCACTTACACACAATCCGTCGAACTCACGCCAATGGAGGTACGCGTGTTGAGGCAATAGTTTTTTCATTTTTTTAGAGGAGAACCCATGAATACCAACACCAACACCAGTGCCCCCTATTCCGCGCAAGACCTCGCTAATGATACCCTCGTGCTGATTCTGGCCGGCGGACGCGGCTCGCGTTTATACGAACTCACCGACAAACGCGCCAAACCGGCGGTTTATTTCGGCGGCAGCCGCCGCATTATCGATTTCGCCTTATCCAACTGCATCAACTCCAATCTGCTGAAAATCGGCGTAATCACCCAATATGCCGCCCATTCCCTGCTCCGCCATTTGCAGCGCGGCTGGTCCTTTCTGCCTTATGAGCGCAATCAATACATCGATATGCTGCCCGCCCGCCAGCAATTGGACGACCAGACTTGGTATCGCGGCACTGCCGACGCCGTTTATCAAAACATGGCGATGATGAAATCGCATTACCGCCCCAAATACGTGCTGATTTTAGCCGGCGATCACATCTACAAAATGGACTACATGCAAATGCTGATTGATCATCTCGAAAGCGGCGCGCGCTGCACCGTGGGCTGCATCGAAGTCTCGCGCGATAAGGCGCATGAATTCGGCGTCATGTCCGTCAATGAAAAACTCAAAGTCCAAGCCTTTGTGGAAAAACCCAGTGATCCGCCCGCCATGCCCGACCGCCCCAATTACTCCCTCGCCTCGATGGGCATCTATGTTTTTGACGCCGACTATCTTTATGATATTCTCGACCGCGAAGTCGTCAATCCGCAGACTTCGCATGATTTCGGCAAAGACATCATTCCCAAAGCCGTGGAAGAAGGCACGCTCTACGCCCATCCCTTCGAACGTTCCTGCAAAGGGCGCAACACCACTGGCAGCATCTACTGGCGCGATGTCGGCACGATTGACAGCTATTGGTCGGCGCATATGGACTTGGTCAGCGAAAAACCGCAGCTGGATTTATACGACGACACTTGGCCCATTCAAGGCCGCCCGCAGCAAACCGCACCGGCGCGCTTTTTCTACCGCAAACCGCGCGAACGTACCCTCGACAATTCCCTGATTAGCGGCGGCTGCGTGATTACCGATGCGGAAATCAGCAATTCCGTATTATTCTCGCGCTGCACCGTGCAGGAAGACAGCATTATCGAATACAGCGTTTTACTGCCGCAAATCACCGTCGGCAAAAATTGCATACTGCGCCGCTGCGTCATTGACCGCCACTGCGTGATTCCGGACGGTATGCAAATCGGCGTGGATGCCGAAGAAGATGCACGCCGCTTCCGAGTCAGTAAAGAAGGCATCGTTTTGGTCACGCGCAAAATGCTGGACAAACTCAAGCCGGAAAACGAACGCGATGTGGACATCGGTCTGCAACATACCATTTAACCCTAAGAAAAGGCCGGTACTCCGGTCTTTTATGCGCAAGGAAACCCTATGAAAATCTTACATATCTGCTCGGAAATGTATCCGCTGATGAAAACCGGCGGACTCGCAGACGTACTCGGCGCCCTGCCCTTCAGCCAGCAGGCGCAGGGAGACGACGTCCGCGTTTTGCTGCCCTATTATCCGCAAGTCGCCGCGCAACTGGGCGAAACAGTGGAAGTCGCCAGACGCAAGACCTTTGCCGGCACTGCCGCCATCCGCTTTGCCTACTATCAAGGCTTGGGCATTTATGTGCTGGATGCGCCGCAATGCTTTGCCCGCGACGGCAATCCCTATCATGACGAGCATTATCAAGACTATCCCGATAATTACCGCCGCTTTGCCCTGCTCTCTTATCTCGGCGCGCAATTGGCGGAAGGATTAGACCAGTGGTGGGGACGCGCCGACGTACTGCAGGCCCATGACTGGCAGGCGGGACTGGCCTGCGCCTATTTACACCATTGGCACAGCCCCGTAAAAAGCGTTTTCACCATTCACAACATCGCCTATGTGGGACGCTTTGCCGCCCATCATCTATCCGAATTAGAACTGCCTTGGCAGGCATTCTCTATGCACGGTCTGGAATTTTACGGCGAACTGTCCTACCTCAAAGCCGGTTTATTCTATGCCGACCTCATCACCACCGTCAGCCCCACTTATGCGCGCGAAATCACCGAATCGATTGCCGGTGCAGGTTTTCACCAACTCTTGGCGGAACGCGCCGCCGCAGGTCGTCTCGTCGGCATACTGAACGGCGTCGATGAAAACATTTGGCAGCCCGCCCACGATCCGCTCATCGACAAAACCTATAGCGCCGCCACGCTTGCCGATAAAGCCGTCAATAAAAGCGCCCTGCAAAAACATTTCCAACTGCCTCAGGATAAGAAAGTTCTGCTCATCGGCATGGTCGCCCGTCTGACCGAGCAAAAAGGTGCGGATATTGTGTTGGACGCATTACCCGAACTGCTCAAAGAAAAAGTGCAAATGATTGTCTTGGGCAGCGGCGCGCCGCATCTGCAAGAACGCTTCCAAGCCCTCGCCGCCCAATATCCACAGCACATCGGCTTACACCTCGGCTATGACGAAACCCTTGCGCACCGCATTTTTGCCAGCAGCGATATGATACTGGTACCCAGCCGCTTCGAACCCTGCGGACTGACGCAACTCTACGCCCTTAAATACGGCGCGCTACCCTTAGTCCGCCGCACCGGCGGGTTGGCGGATACGGTAATCGACAGCGATGACGGCGGCACACAAGCCACCGGTTTTAGCTTTGGCGAAGCGCACACCGCCGATTTTCTCTCCGCTTGCCGCCGCGCCCTCAAGCTCTGGCAGCAGCAGCCGCAATGGCAGCATCTCTGCCGCAATGCCATGGCACAAGCATTTACCTGGACGCAGGCAGCCCAAGAATATCGGCAAATTTATCGACGTTTAATCAGTTGAAATAATTTACTAATATTTGATAGACAAGAAAAAAACGGCTGCTACAATAGCAGCCGTTTTTATTTAGGGAAATTTCTATGAATGCCACGAATCCGCAATATGTCGAGCGCGTTAAAAACGCGATTATCCATAAACTCATCTTCGCCTTGGGCTGCGATCCCAAAGAAGCCACCTCGCTGAACTGGCTGCATGCCGCCATGCGCGTAGTCAGAGACATCAGCACCGAAGGACGACTCGAAACCCGCCGCCTCACTTTAGAAAAAGGCAGCCGGCAGGTCTATTATTTATCCATGGAATTTCTCATGGGTCGTACCTTCAGCAATGCCCTCATCGCCGAAGAAATGTACGACGTCATCAAAGCCGCTCTTGAAGCGCTCGGACAAAATGTTGATGACATCATCAATGCCGAACCGGATCCGGGACTCGGCAACGGCGGTCTGGGTCGTCTTGCCGCCTGCTTCCTAGACAGCACCGCCACCATGAGAATCCCCGCCATGGGCTATGGCATCCGCTATGAATACGGCATGTTCTGCCAAGAAATCAATGCACAAGGCGAACAAGTCGAAATGCCGGACAACTGGACAAGTCATGAAATCGCTTGGCCTTATGTGCGCCCGAGCAAACGCTATAAAATCCAATTCGGCGGCTATGTGCAGGAAGAAGGCAATCGCACCCTATGGCATAGCGCCGATGAAATCACCGCCTTAGCCCATGACTATCTGGTGCCGGGCTATGACGTCAATCTCGCCAATAATCTGCGTTTATGGACAGCTCAGGTCGGCAGCAAAGTCTTCAGCTTGGCGGATTTTAACCGCGGCGATTATTTTGCCGCCATGGAAAAGCAAAACGCTTCGGAAAACGTCTCGCGCATCCTCTATCCTGACGACTCCACCACTAAGGGACGCGAACTGCGTCTGCGCCAAGAATACTTCCTCTGCTCCGCTTCCCTGCAAGACATCGTATGCCGCCATGAAGTCCAATACGGCGGCTGCGACAATCTTGCCGATAAAATCGCCATTCATCTTAATGACACCCACCCCAGCCTTGCCATTCCCGAACTTATGCGCATTCTCATCGATGAAAAAGGCTATGACTGGCAGCAGGCTTGGACAATGACCCAAAGCATCTTCTCCTACACCAACCACACCCTCATGAGCGAAGCCTTAGAAACCTGGCCGGTGGATATGCTGGGTATGATTTTGCCGCGCCATTTGAAACTCATTTTGGAAATCAACGAAGTCTTCCTCAAACAAGTCCAAGAACGCTATCCGCACGATCATGACTTAATCCGCCGCGTTTCCATCATTGACGAAGAAGGCGAACGCAAAGTGCGCATGGCTTGGCTCTCCGTCATCGGTTCGCATAAAATCAACGGCGTCGCGAAATTCCATTCGCAATTAATGGTGAAATCCATTTTTGCCGATTTTGCCAAACTCTTCCCCGAACGCTTTACCAACGTCACCAACGGCGTTACGCCCCGACGTTGGATCGGCATTGCCAATCCGCAACTCGCCACACTAATCGACGATAAAATCGGCGGCACATGGCGCAAAGACCTCACCCGACTCAGCCAGCTGAATACATTTGCCGATGACGAAGCCTTCTTGCAGCAATTGGCGCATATCAAGCGCAACAATAAACAAGCGCTCGCCGACTATGTTAAAAAACAATTGAACATCACGCTCAATCCCGATGCCATTTTCGACGTGCAAATCAAGCGCATTCATGAATATAAGCGCCAAAGCATGAACGTCCTGCACATTTTGGATCTCTACCACCGCATACTGGAAAATCCGGACGCCGATTGGCAGCCGCGCGTATTCATCTTTGCCGGCAAAGCCGCCAGTGCCTACTATATGGCAAAAAAAATCATTCATCTTATCAATAATGTGGCAAACATCATCAATCACGATGCCCGCATCCGCGATTTGATCAAAGTCGTCTTTATTCCCAATTACGGCGTCAGCTTGGCACAAATGATTATTCCCGCCGCCGACATCTCCGAACAAATTTCTTTAGCCGGCACAGAAGCCTCCGGCACCTCCAATATGAAATTCGCGCTCAACGGCGCCCTAACCGTCGGCACGCTTGACGGCGCAAACGTAGAAATCTTAGATGCCGTGGGCAAAGACAATATCTTCATCTTCGGCAACACCATTGAAGAAGTCGAACAACTGCGCCGCGAAGGCTACTCGCCGATGCGCTACATCGAGCAAGATGCCGCCTTAAGCCATATCGTGCAGCAAGTCAGCAATGGCGCATTTTCCCCTGATGATCCCACGCGTTATCAAGACTTATTCAGCCCCTTCGGAGATTACTATCAATCCTTTGCCGATTTCCGCACCTATGTTGAAGCGCAAAACCGCATCAGCGAGTTCTACCGCGATCCGATGGCATGGCAGCGTGCCGCATTGGCGAACATCGCCAATATGGGCTATTTCTCCTCCGATCGCTCGATTATGGATTATGCGCGCAACATCTGGAAAATCGATCCCTTGGACGATATTCCCTTGGATAGCGAAGCGCTGGTGGAAAGAATCAATAAAACCCTCAGCAGCAAAGCCGTATAAAACATAGCGTTAATTCAAAACAAATACTTGAAACTTTTGGCTCTATAGTCAAAGATTTCAAAAAGAGTTACAGTTTTGATTCATTTTGCTGTACTCTCTATAACGCTCGCAGCTTGATATTTTGTGTCACTTTTTCAGTTCTTCGACTATAGTCGATTGAAATAAAAATGAGACAAGGCGACGCCGTATCATTGCAATTTGAATCGGCTATATTTTTTGAATTGGCTATAAAGTAAGAGGACTGCCTGCAGTCCTCTTACTTTTAAATTTGAGCGAATGAAACTAAGGTAAAGCTTAATGTGACGGCTGCGCAAGCGGGCAAGTATGGGCAACGAGAATATCTTTCCCAACATGGCGAAGCTGCGTATGTCCGCAAAAAGCCATCGAAATATCCAATTCCTTATGAATAATCTCCAAAAACCTTTTCACCACTGCCTGACCATAAGCACCCAGACCGTAAATATAAGCGCGCCCAATTAAGGTACCTTTTGCGCCTAATGCCCAAGCACGCAACACATCCTGACCGCCGCGAATCCCGACGTCAAACCACACCTCCATCCGATCGCCCACCGCATCCACAATCGCAGGCAATGCCTCAATGCTGGCAAGCGCCCCGTCTAATTGCCGACCGCCATGATTAGACACCACAATCGCATCAGCGCCGTATTCAAGCGCCAATAAGGCATCTTCAACTTCCATAATTCCTTTTAAAATTAGCTTACCCTGCCAATAATCGCGAATTTGCTTAATCAAATCCTAATTCAGGCCTAAATCAAATTGCTCCGCCGTCCATGACGATAAAGAGCGAATATCCTTCACATCCGCCACATGCCCTACAATATTGCCGAAAGTACGATGCTTGCTGCGCGACATATGCCAACACCATGTGGGTTTCGTGGCAAGATTCAGCCAATTCTTCAAACTAGGTTTCGGCGGTGTGGACAAGCCGTTTTTAATATCTTTGTGCCGCTGTCCCAAAATCTGCAAATCCAAAGTTACCACTAAAGCCGAACAACCTGCCGCTTTCGCACGATCGATCAATTGATACATAAACTGACAATTACGCATCACATACAGCTGAAACCAAAAAGGTTTGCTCACATGCTGCGCCACATCTTCAATCGAACAGACGCTGACCGTCGATAAAATAAAAGGTACGCCGAAATCCTCTGCCGCACGGGCGGCAAGAGCCCACCGGCGCCAATGCCACAGGCATACGCACTTCCTGCCCGACCATATGAGTTGTCGTACTGCGATTTTCCATATTAATCGCTACCCGTTGGCGAAATTTTATTTTTTGTAAAGCCGCTTCGTTTTCGTGATAAGTACCTTCCGTCCACGAACCTGAATCGCAATAATCATAAAACATGCGCGGTACGCGGCGTTCGGCCACTTGGCGCAAATCTTCAATGGAAGTCATTTTTTCTAAAGGCGGTATCAACAACATCGTCACTCCTCTTTATTTGTGTGGATTTTTCATGTATTTTCTACCTCAGCCTAATGGAATTCAAGCATAAAATTCTTAGCAGCGAGTATTGACTATCATCCATTGCTCCGTATAATGCGCGCTTTCACACATTGCGAGAGTGGCGGAATTGGTAGACGCACTGGATTTAGGTTCCAGCGGGGTAGCCCGTGAGAGTTCGAGTCTCTCCTTTCGCACCAGAATACTGCGCCTTGTGGCGCATTTTTTTTACCTATATTTTTGTAAAGATTTGAGGATACTATGCAATCATCTGTCGAGAAATTAGAAGGTCTGGCCCATAAATTCACCATTGAAGTGCCAGCTGAACAAATCGACCGCGCTACTACTGAGCGTTTAAAAGCCATTCGCGGTCGCGTGCGCGTGGACGGATTCCGCCCGGGTAAAGTTCCTCCGCAAATCATGAAACAGCGCTACGGCGACAGCGCGCGCCGCGATGTTTTAGGCGATGAAATCGACACCGCTTTCCGCGAAGCCGTTTCGCAAACCGATTTGCAGCCGGTGGCGCCGCCGCAAATTAACCTTATCAGCGGTATCAAAGAAGGCGAAGCGCTGAAATTTGAAGCTGTGATTGAAGTCATGCCCGAAGTAGAAGTCAAAGGCTTGGATAATTTGTCGGTTACCTTGCCGAAAAGCGAAATCAATGACAAAGACATTGAAGAAATGGTGCAGACTTTGCGCCGCCAACAAGCCACTTTCAGCGAAAATGCGGAAAAAACCAGCGCCGAAAATGACCGTGTTACCGTGGATTTTGTCGGCCGTATCGACGGAGAAGCCTTTGATGGCGGCAGCGGCGAAGGTATTGCCGTGTTAATCGGCGGCGGTCAAATGTTACCGGATTTTGAAGACGGCTTAAAAGGCATGAGCTTGAATCAAGAAAAAACCTTCGACGTGCGTTTCCCGGATAATTACCCAAGCGAAGATTTGGCGGGCAAAACCGCGCAATTCACCGCAACAGTGAAAAAAATCGAAGAAATGCATTTGCCTGAATTAGACGAAGGCTTTATCAAACGTTTCGGCATTGAAGCCGGCGACGAAGCGGCATTTAAAAAAGCCATTCGCGAAAACATGGAACGCGAGCTGGAAAACGCTTTGCGCCGCATCCGCCGCGAAAGAATGTTCGACGCCTTATTGGAGCATAACGGCGATCAAATCGTGCCGCATGCCAGCCTTGACCAAGAAATGCACCGTATGGGCGAAGAAATTCAATTGTCTAAGCAAATTCCTGATGCCGAGCAACGTCATCAATTATTGCATCAATTGTTCGAGCCGCAAGCCAAACGCCGTCTGCAACTCGGTTTCTTATTAGGCAAATTGTTTGATGAGCGTAAAATCGAATTGGATCAAAGCCGCGTAGAAGCGCGTTTGAACAGCATCGCTTCCACTTACGAAGACCCGAGCGAAGTGAAAAATTGGTATAAAAATGACCAACAAACCCGTATGGCTTTGGAATCTTCCATTTTAGAAGAGCAATTGATTGATCAATTGTACGAAAAAGCTACGCAGAGCTTCGAAGATAAAACTTTCCAAGAAGTGATGGTAATCAACAGCCAAATCCGCAACTAAATCGAATCAATGCCGCTGGGCTTGTCTGAATTTTGCTTAAAATTTCAGGCAAGCTAAAGCAATCTTCATTTGATTTGAGAAGAAGTTAAGCGAATAAACGCGGCAGAGGGCGGTATAATACCGCCCTTTTCTTTGCCGAACTTGCATTTGCCCAAACAATCCCCATAAGAGCAATAGTCAAATATGAAGGAGTTATGATGGACAGTATTTCCAATATGCTTATCCCGATGGTGGTTGAGCAAACAGGGCGCGGCGAACGCTCTTATGATATTTATTCGCGCCTGCTGAAAGAGCGCGTGGTATTTTTAGTCGGCGAAGTCAATGATGCCAGCGCCAATTTAGTCGTGGCGCAAATGCTCTTCTTGGAAGCGGAAAATCCCGAGCAAGACATTCACTTTTACATCAACTCCCCCGGCGGCTCCGTGACCGCCGGCATGTCGATTTACGATACGATGCAATTCATCAAACCCGACGTCAGCACTATGGTGCTCGGACAAGCCGCCAGCATGGGCGCCTTTTTGCTCAATGCCGGCGCGGCAGGCAAACGCTATGCCCTGCCCAATTCGCGTGTGATGATTCATCAGCCTTTGGGCGGTTTCCGCGGTCAAGCAAGCGACATCGACATTCATGCCCGCGAAATTCTCTTTATCCGCGAACGCCTGAATGAGTTGCTCGCCAAGCACAGCGGTCAAGATATCGAAACCATCGCCCGCGATACCGAGCGTGATAATTTCATGAGTGCGGAACGCGCCAAAGCCTACGGATTGGTTGATGAAATTGTCGTCAGCCGTAAAAATTTGAAAGTTGGAAATTAAGATGAGTGAACAGCATTGTTCTTTTTGCGGTAAAAAGGAATCCGAAGTCCAGCGTTTGATTGCCGGTCTTGACGGCATTGCCATTTGCGATACCTGCATTCATTTATGCAGCGATCTCTTGGATGATGATGCCGAGCAAGGCGCCGCCGACACATTGCAGGCGGATGCGCCTTCCGATCCGGTGCTGGCGGATAAATTGCCTACCCCGCACGAAATCAAAGATTTTCTGGATGAATACATTATCGGGCAAGATGCGGCGAAAAAAGCCCTCTGCGTAGCCGTTTATAATCATTACAAACGTTTGCGTATGAACGAAGCCAAAGATCAAGATGCTGCGGAAATCGCCAAAAGCAATATTCTGATGATCGGATCGACCGGTTCGGGCAAAACCTTGCTTGCGCAGACTTTGGCAAAATTCCTTAATGTGCCTTTTGCAATTGCCGACGCCACCGCCTTAACCGAGGCCGGCTATGTGGGCGAAGACGTGGAAACCGTCTTGCAAAAACTGCTGATGAATTGCAATTTCGACGTGGCGCGTGCGCAACGCGGCATTGTTTATATTGACGAAATCGACAAAATTGCCCGCAAAGGCGAAAACATGTCGATTACGCGCGATGTCTCGGGCGAAGGTGTGCAGCAGGCATTGCTCAAATTGATTGAAGGCACGGTAGCATCGGTACCGCCGCAAGGGGGACGCAAGCATCCGCAGCAGGAATTGACTCAAATCGATACCAGCAATATTCTCTTTATTTGCGCAGGTGCTTTTGCCGGTTTGGAACACATTATTGCCCAGCGCACCGACCAAGGCGGTATCGGTTTCGGTGCGACTGTGCGCAGCAAAACCATGACCGGCGAGGCGGATCGCGCCTTGTTCCAGCAAGTCGAGCCTGAAGATTTAGTCAAATTCGGTCTCATCCCCGAATTTGTCGGACGTCTGCCGATTGTAACGATTTTAGATACGCTCGACGAAGCCGCCTTGGTCAAAATCCTGACCGAACCTAAAAACGCGATTGTGCGCCAATTCCAACACATTTTCGGCTATGAAGACACGGAACTGGAATTCACGCCTGCCGCTTTGGAAGCGATTGCCAAAAAAGCGATTGCGCGCAAAACAGGCGCGCGCGGTCTGCGTTCTATCGTGGAGCAATTATTGCTAGACACCATGTTCGATTTGCCCAGCGTGCCGCACAGCGGCAAAATCGTCATCGATAAAGACGATGTGGAAAACGGACTGCCGCCTTTAGCGGACAAAGCCAAAGCCTAAGGAAAAAATGAACGATACAACAAAACTCTATCCGATTCTTTCACTGCGCGATATTGCCGTCTATCCGCAAGTCATCGTGCCGCTCTTTGTGGGGCGTCCGAAATCGATTAGCGCTCTGGACAAAGCCATGGATAATTCGCAGGAATTATTGCTGGTACCGCAGAAAGACCCGAATATTACCGCCCCCGAGCCGGATGCCCTGCATGAAATTGCGACCTTCGGACGCATCGTGCAATTGGCAAAAATGTCCGACGGCACGGTCAAAGTCTTAGTAGAAGGCATTGCGCGGGTTAAAATCGCGCATGTGGAAGATAATGGCGAATGTTTGGTCGGCGGTTTTACGCCTTTGGAAGACGAATGGGGCGATGATGCCAAAGTGCTGACCGCACTCAGCGACAGCGCGATTGCCGATTTTACCGCCTATTTGAAAAGCCATGAGCGCAACGCCGACGAACTCATCGAAACCTTGCGCCAATTGGAAGACGGCGGACGCATTGCCGACACCATTGCCGCGCATATGGATATTCCCGTCGAAGCGCGCATCAATATCCTAGGCACGCTCAATATCCAGCAGCGTTTAGAACAAGTCCTGATTTTGCTGGAAGAGGAAAAAGACAAAGCTAAACTCGAGCAGCGGATTAAAAAACGCGTGAAAGAGCAAATGGATAAAAACCAGCGCGAATACTATCTCAATGAAAAAATCAAAGCCATTCAAAAAGAACTGAATGACCTTGACGAAAACCAATTGAGCGAAACCGAGCAGCTCGAGGCGCAAATCAAAGAAGCCAAAATGCCGGCGGCGGCAGAGAAAAAAGCCGTCGGTGAGTTAAACAAACTCAAGCAAATGTCGCCCATGTCGGCAGAAGCCACCGTGATTCGCAATTATTTGGAATGGATGATTGATTATCCTTGGTCGAAGCGCAAACGCAGCCAATACGACCTTGAGAAAGCCGAAGCCATTTTCGACCGCGACCATTACGGCTTGGCGGATGTGAAAGAGCGGATTATCGAATATCTCGCCGTACAAAAACGCAATAAAAACAACAAAAGCCCGATTATCTGCCTTGTCGGTCCGCCGGGTGTCGGCAAAACCTCTTTAGGCAAATCGGTCGCCGAAGCCACAGGACGCGATTTCGACCGCATTTCCTTAGGCGGCGTGCATGATGAGGCGGAAATCCGCGGACACCGCCGCACCTATATCGGCGCCCTGCCGGGCAAAATCGTGCAGAAAATGTGCAAACTAGGCAGCAATAATCCTGTGATTTTGCTGGATGAAATCGACAAAATCGGCAACGACCACCGCGGCGACCCCGCTTCCGCGCTGTTGGAAGTCTTAGATCCTGCGCAAAACAGCAGCTTCAGCGACCATTATTTGGAAACCGATATCGATTTGTCCAAAGTGCTGTTCATCGCCACCGCCAACACCCTGAATATCCCTGCGCCCCTATTAGACCGCATGGAAGTCATCCGCATTCCCGGCTATACCGCGCGTGAAAAACTGCACATCGCCGAGCGTTACATCGTGCCGCGCCAGCGCAAAGAAAACGCCCTGTCGGAAAAAGAATTCGTACTGCAAAAAGGCGTCTTAAACCAAGTGGTGGAAGATTATACGCGCGAAGCCGGCGTACGCAATTTGGAACGCGAAATCGGCAAATTAGCGCGCAAAGTGGTACGTAAATTGCACGATAAAAGCGTTAAAAGCGTCAAAATCACGCGCGATAATCTGGAAGACTATCTCGGCGTGGCGAAATACCGCCGCAGCGACGAAGACCTTGCGCCTAAAATCGGCAGCGTTACGGGCTTGGCATGGACCTCCGTAGGCGGCGAACTGCTTCAAATTGAAACCGCCGCCTTCAGCGGCAAAGGCAAATTGACCCATACGGGACAATTAGGCGATGTAATGAAAGAATCGATTCAAGCGGCATTAACCGTTGTGCGCCACTATTTGGAAGCGCATGACAGCGATTTCCGCTTCGCCGATTACGACCTTCACATGCACTTGCCGGAAGGCGCGACGCCCAAAGACGGGCCAAGCGCGGGTATTGCTATGGCAACCGCCCTGCTTTCCGCATTCACACGCAGCAAAGTGCGCGGTGATATCGCCATGACGGGGGAAATTACCCTGCACGGACGCGTGCTGGCTATCGGCGGTTTAAAAGAGAAATTGCTGGCGGCGCAGCGTGGAGAAATTCGCACCGTCTTAATCCCTAGCGACAACGTCAAAGACCTGAGTGACGTGCCTGAAGATGTAAAAAAAGACCTTGAAATTATCGCCGTCAGCCACGTCAGCGAAGTCTTTGCCCGCGCTTTTGCCGAAGAAAGTACGCCCAGCAAAGCCTTTATCCCTGTGCAAAGCCTGCAAAACGACGGTAATATGAGCAAACATGCACATTGAAAAATAAACTCTATCTTTCAATAAGATAAGTTTATTTTCAAATGTCTTTAATGCCTAGAAAGCGATTTCTAGGCATTTTTTTGTGCATTTTCAACCTATAAGAAATTAAAAAAGTTTGACACTTACCTGCATAATCTGCAAAAATCAGCACCGCTGGTGCTTGCACCACATCTTAATCAACCCTCATAAAGGTACATGGAATATGAACAAGACGGAATTAGTTGATGCCATTGCAGCCGCGGCTGACATCACCAAAGCGGAAGCGAGCAAAGCCATTGATGCTTTCTGCGACAGCATCACTGAAGCCTTGGTTAAAGGCGATAAAGTAACCCTCATCGGCTTCGGCACATTTGAGACTCGCGAACGTGCCGCGCGCACCGGTCGCAACCCGCAAACCGGCAAGGCATTAGAAATTGCCGCTAGCACCACGCCCGCTTTCAAAGCAGGTAAAAAATTAAAAGATGCGGTCAATCAAAAAAATGAGAAACCGGCTAAAAAAGAAGCGGCTCCTAAAAAAGCTAAAAAATAAGCTTCTTTGCAAAAGGCGACTTAAGTCGCCTTTTTATTTACATCTGAAACCTGTGATGAGTTTGACTACTTAAATTGCTTAAATATTAATTAAAATCAGAATATTGCATAATACCACTCCTAATTTTCTGAATAGTTTATGGGATTGACACAGTTTTTTGAACACTTCCTTTTTAGCACCTAACACGTCTCTTTGCCCCAAATTTGACAATATTTTCACTATTTAGTAGCATTTGACTTGTCGAGAATGAGCTTTTACTCCTGTTGTCAATTAAATATTGCAGCGCCCCTACACCCAAGAGGAAGTCTATTCTTCCAATAGGTTGGGATTGTTGAGAGGATTCTCGGTTTTTTTCTTGTCTGAAATAAATGATTTTATCTGGTTTATCTTGGCTCTAGGCTAGCAAAACTATTCTGTTAGTCAGTGCCTTGGAATATCGCGACGCAATGCCACAGCCTTATCTTCAATGACTTGGATTAGACTCTGCACATTGGTGCTATGAAGCCGACGTGGGGCGCTGTTACTGTTCTCAGTATCAACCTCTGTCATTTCCGGCATAGCGCCATCTGTGGCGACTTGTTGAATAGACAAGCCGCTATTTTCATTTTCCACTTCAATATTGCTTTGGAAATCCCCCTCTGTTAAGACAGTTCCGTTATTGAAATTATTAACTGCTTGACTTAGACTATCTGCACAACCTTGTGGAGCCGATGTGAGGTTGCATCATTTATGATGTTTTCTTCCATCATTTCTGGCACAGGGTTCTTTGTGCGAAGACCGCCAGTCATCATGCTTAGCATCATTGATTTCTCTCTGAATATCCGCTAATTTATCCACGTATTCTGCCCCCAAGCCCCTGCCTCTTCGTGAGTGAGCTTGCGTATCGGACAAGGTGGTTTTCAGCTGCCTGTCTTGAATCAGATGCCAAGTATGAAGCACCTGTATCAACACGGGAGAGTGTAGGGTTGGTATCAGTAGGAGCGGCATTGTCATCCCCCTTTCCGCTCGCATCTTCATACAATTCAAAGGCGGTAAGCATCCATACTTACACCTTGCGATATATTCCTGAGTTTTCTAAAATAACTTCTTTCCTGTCTCTCGAGGACAAAGATCAGCCACAGATTCTGTTTGTTGAGTAGATGTATTGGATTTTGCTGTCTGTTGAATATTTCTTTCTGTCTTGACTGTATGTGGCTATGTTAAATGCCGGTGAGAAATGGACAAGACCTATCAACAATTGGGGACAAACTATGATGCAGTTGTCTATCCATTTCCCCGGGCGCTTAGATAAGGTGATGAGCCTTTGATTAAACTGACACAGATTTCTGAACGCCCTCGAGGGTAACAAATTGTCTGCTTTATTTTATCTCTTATCTGCTAAAAAAATTTAATGAAGCGGCTAGGCAATACTGTTGCCATTAATTTTTTTTGTTTTTTATTCCGTCGAATATCTTCTGATGTGCCAATATTTGGCTTATCTTCAGCGTTTTTTTGCGGCAGCGGCAAGGAAGTGTCTAATGCTTTGCTCGGCTTCCGCCTCTGTATAGGCTCTGGCGCTTTTCACGGCAATCGGGCGGCGCGTCTGTGGAATGATTTGCCACAGATTGGGCTGCACATGAATGCGCAGGTGCACCGGTTTGCTGAGATATTGATTCAGCGCTTGGCTGATTTCATTATGCAGAAAGCGCAATTTAAAGGCGGCTTCGCTATTGGCGACGAGCAAATGCCATTCGCCTTTTTCAATTTTTTCAAAATAGACTTGATGCCGCCAAGCGGGCGGCAGGACTTTAAGCAGCAATCCTTGGTATTTTTCGTGCAAATGATAGTGCTGCCTGCCCATTTGCTGGCTGAGCAGTTGTTTAATCAGGGAATTGCTGTTTTTCAGCGGCAGAAAGCGGCGCTTATCCGCTTCATATTGCGGTGTTTCTTTGGATGACATCGGTTTCCCTCTTGAAAAAAGATATTTTGCCGCGATTTAGGGCTAATGCGGGTGCTAGGCAGGCAATTTTGCGCTATGATGCGCGGTTGTTTGCCCGCTTTGGGATTATTTTAGAATAGGATATACGGCTATGCTAGGCATACTGATGAGAAAAATTTTCGGCTCGAGAAATGAGCGCATTATTAAGCAATTGTCAAAAAACGTAAGGGATATCAATGCGCTTGAAGCGCAAATGCAGGCGCTTGATGATGAAGCTTTAGGCGGTAAAACGCAGGAGTTTAAAAGCCGTCTGGCAGCCGGCGAAACCTTGGATCAATTGTTGGTTGAGGCTTTTGCGGTGGTACGCGAGGCTTCGCGACGCGTTTTGGGTATGCGCCATTATGATGTGCAGTTGATTGGCGGCATGGTCTTGCATATGGGTAAGATTGCGGAGATGCGCACGGGCGAGGGCAAAACCTTGGTTGCGACTTTGGCGGTTTATTTGAATGCCTTGAGCGGGCACGGCGTGCATGTGGTTACCGTGAATGATTATTTGGCGCGTCGCGACGGCGAGGAATTGGGGCAGTTGTACAATTTCTTGGGGCTTTCCTGCGGCATTATTGTCTCCGGCATGTCGGTCGAAGCGAAAAAAGCCGCTTATCGGGCGGACATTACTTATGGCACGAATAATGAATTCGGCTTTGATTATTTGCGCAGCAATATGGCGATTATGCCTGAAGATCGCCTGCAAAGAGAGCTGAATTACGCGATTGTGGACGAGGTCGATTCGATTCTGATTGACGAGGCGCGCACGCCGCTGATTATTTCCGGCGAAGCCAATATGAATACGGATTTGTATGTGCGTCTGAATGCTTTGGTGCCTGCCTTAAGCGCGCAGGTGGAAGAAGACGGCGAAGGCGATTTCTCGATTGACGAGAAGAGCAAGCAGGTCGGCTTAACGGAAAGCGGTCACGAGCATGTGGAAGAGATGCTGCGCAAGGAAGGTTTGATTGCCGAAGGCGAGAGTTTGTACGACCCGAAAAATATCGGCGTCTTCCATCATTTGACTGCCTGTTTGCGCGCGCATCATTTATTCCATAAGGATGTGGATTATATTGTGCGCAACGGCGAAGTAGTGATTGTGGACGAGTTTACGGGGCGGACGATGGACGGTCGCCGCTGGTCGGATGGTCTGCATCAGGCGATTGAAATCAAAGAGGGCGTGCCGGTTAAAAAAGAAAGTCAAACTTTGGCGTCTATCACCTACCAAAACTTTTTTCGCCTGTATGACAAATTAGCAGGCATGACCGGTACGGCGGATACGGAAGCTTTTGAATTCCAAGATATTTATGCTTTGGAGACAGTGGTCATTCCTACCAACCGTCCGATTGCGCGGATAGATTACACAGATTTGATTTATCTGAAACAGGAAGGCAAATATCAGGCGATTGTCGAGGAAGTCAAGGCAAGCCAAGAGAAGGGACAGCCTGTGTTATTGGGTACGGCGTCTATCGAAACTTCCGAATTATTATCCAATCTGCTGACGCAGGCGGGGATTAAGCACGAAGTATTGAATGCCAAGCAGCATCAGCGCGAGGCGGAGATTATTGCCAATGCGGGCTTGCCGGGGCAGGTAACGATTGCTACCAATATGGCGGGACGCGGCACGGATATTGTGCTAGGCGGCAGTTTGCGTGCCGCCTTGGCGGCTTTGGGCGAGGGTGCGGGCGAAGCAGCGCAGCAACAAGTGCGCGAAGATTGGCAGCAGCGTCATGATGCTGTGATTGCCGCCGGCGGTTTGCATGTGATCGGCGCGGAGCGCCATGAATCGCGCCGCATCGACAATCAGCTGCGCGGACGTTCGGGACGACAGGGCGATCCCGGTTCCAGCCGTTTCTATGTGGCATTGGACGACAATCTGGTGCGGATTTTTGCCGGCGACAAAATGCGCAATATGATGCAGCGTTTCGGCATGTCGGAAGATGAGGCGATTGAGTCTAAAATCGTGACCAAGCAGATTGAAGGGGCGCAAAGAAAGGTGGAAGCGCATAATTTTGATGCGCGTAAGAGTTTGCTGGAATATGATGACGTTGCCAATGAGCAGCGCAAAGTGATTTATACCCAACGCAGCCGGATTATGGATGAGCCGGTGATTTCCGAGATGGTCAATGAGATGCGCGCCAATGTGATTGCGCGCCTGATTCATGATTATCTGCCCGAAGATGCGGTGCGCCAAAGCTGGGATTTGCGCGGTTTAGAAGCCGCTTTATTGGGCGATTTCGGCATTAAAGTGGATATTGACGGCGTGTGGCTGCAAGAAGAGCCGAATTTGTCTGCGCAGGAAATCGAGCAGCGTCTGTTTGAGATTTTGCAGGCGGTGGATAAAAGCAAACGCGAGCAATACGGCGATGAAGTAATGAATTGGGGCGAAAAATTTGTCGCTCTACAAGTGATTGACGAACAATGGAAATCGCATTTGAGTACGATGGATATGCTGCGTCAGGCGATTTGGATGCGTTCGCGCGCGCAAAAAGATCCTAAGCAGGAGTATAAGCGCGAATCTTTTGAAATGTTTAGCGAATTGCTGGATACGATTCAATTCCAAATTGTACGCCTGATGGCGCAAATCGCTTTCCAACGCCCGCCGGAGGCACAGGAAATCAGCGCGGAAGAATTGGCGGCACGTGAAGAAGCGGCGCAGCAGGCGCAGGCAGCGGATATGGAAAAGGCACAATTTCAAGGCGGAGAAGGCGAATTGCCTGCTGATGCCATCGCCGGTGTCGGACGCAATGAACCTTGCCCTTGCGGCAGCGGTGAACGCTTTAAAAACTGTCACGGCAAATTAGCCTGATGGTCAAGCAGGCGGTTGCGGCGGGCATTCTCGTCAATCGCGCCCGGCAAGTGCTGATTGCCGAGCGTCCGCAGGGTAAGATTTATGCCGGCTACTGGGAATTTCCCGGCGGCAAAATCGAGGCGGGTGAAAGCGCGATTGCTGCCTTGCAACGCGAATTGCAGGAAGAATTGGGGATCGATACGCAGCAGGAAGACTGGCGTTTGTTTTACCAAGACAGTCGCGGCGAAGAAGTCGCCTTATCGTTTTTTATTGCCGAAAGCGAACGGGATTACGATCCGCAAGGTTTGGAAAACCAACGTTGGCAATGGGTGGCGCTTGCCGAACTGAGCCGTTATCGCTTTCCGGAGCCTAATACGCAGGTGCTGCGATTATTGCAGCAGGAATATCAAGAAAAGGAGCAAAAATGAGCCGCTTTTTATTTACTTCTGAATCGGTTTCAGAAGGGCATCCCGATAAAATCGCCGACCAAATTTCCGATGCGGTTTTAGATGCGATTTTAGCCAAAGACAAACATGCACGCGTTGCCTGCGAAACCTTAATCAAAACCGGCATGGTCGTGGTTGCCGGAGAAGTGAGTACCAGCGCATGGGTGGATTTGGAAGATATTGTGCGCAATACCATTGTCGAGATTGGCTATAACAGCTCGGATGTGGGCTTTGACGGGGCGACTTGTGCCGTCTTAAATGCGATTGGCAAGCAGTCTTCCGATATTGCGCAAGGCGTGGATAGAGAGGAAAAACGCAAGCAGGGCGCAGGCGACCAAGGTCTGATGTTCGGCTATGCCTGTAATGAAACCGAAACCCTGATGCCGGCGCCGATTACCTATGCGCACCGCTTAGTGGAGCGGCAGGCGCAATTGCGTAAGGATAAAGTCCTGCCGTGGCTGCGTCCCGATGCGAAAAGCCAAATCACTTTCCGTTATGAAAACGGCTTGATTACCGGCATTGATGCGGTGGTGCTTTCTACCCAGCATGACCCTGATATTAAGCAGAAAGATTTGCAGGAATCAGTACGCGAACTGATTATTGAAAAAGTTTTGCCGGCACAATGGTTGAGCAAAGACACCAAATATCATATCAATCCGACAGGGCAATTTATCATCGGCGGACCGGTCGGCGACTGCGGTTTGACAGGGCGCAAGATTATTGTCGATACCTACGGCGGCGCGGCGCATCATGGCGGCGGCGCTTTTTCGGGCAAAGATCCGAGCAAAGTGGATAGAAGCGCGGCTTATGCCGGTCGCTATGTGGCAAAAAATATTGTGGCGGCGGGCTTGGCGGAGCGTTGCGAAGTGCAGGTCTCTTATGCTATCGGCGTGGCAGAGCCGACTTCGATTATGGTCAATACCTTCGGCACAGGCAAGATTGCCGATGGGGAAATTGAAAAACGCGTACGCACTGTGTTTGACCTCACGCCTTACGGCATTATCAAAATGCTGGATTTGGTGCGTCCGATTTACCGCCAAACCGCCAGTTACGGGCATTTTGGACGTGAATTGCTTGATTTCACTTGGGAAAAAACCGACCGTGCAGAGGCTTTGCGTTCGGCATAAGGTGTTAGCGTATGGTCAGAGTAGCGAAGCTTAGCTTGTGGTGCTTTTTCAATTATCCGACTTTAGTAAAAATATCCCTTTGAATTTAGGGGATATTTTTTGATTTATAGGATGAGTGCCGCTATCCAGCCGGCAATGAAAAGCGGGATGTTGAAATGCAAAAAGGTCGGGATTACGGTATCGCGGATATGGTTGTGCTGTCCGTCGCCGTTTAAGCCGACCGTCGGTCCCAAAGTAGAATCCGAGGCGGGCGAACCGGCATCACCCAAGGCACCGGCGGTGCCGATAATGGCAATGGTAGCCAAAGCGGAAAAGCCCATTTCCATGCACAGCGGCACATAAATTGCCGCCAAAATTGGCAGAGTGGAGAAAGAGCTGCCGATACCCATGGTCACTAATAAGCCGACTAATAACATGGCGGCAGCGGCTAAGGCACGGTTATTGCCGAATAGCTCCATCGCTCCACTCACTAGAGAATCGATTTGTCCTGTGGCATTCATGACTTCGGCAAAGCCTTTGGCGGCAATCATGATGAAGCCGATCATCGCCATCATGCGGATGCCGCTGTCGAACACGCTGTCGGCATCTCGGCGCTTGACTACGCCTGCCAACATCAAGACGGCAAAACCTAACATGGCGCTCAGTAATAAGGCATTATCAACGAATAATTGAATGGCAAAAGCGACGATAATCGCGGCAATCGCAACGGCGCTGCGGTAGGTGCTGGGCGCGATGGCTGTGCTGTGCTGTTGTTGCTGTACTTCGCGGCTTTGATAGTGGCGCGCTTTGCGATAGCTGAAAAAGGCGGCAATTAGCAATCCTGCAAACATACCCAAAGCCGGAATCGCCATTGCCGTGACAACATTCAATCCCTGTGTATCTAAACCGAATTTGGCGGCATTGCCGAGCAGAATCTGCTTGAGGAAAATCTCGCCGAAGCCGTAAGGCAGGAACATATAAGTAGTAACCAAGCCGAAAGTCATCACGCAGGCAAGCAGGCGGCGGTCAATCTGCAACTGATTAAATACCATCATCAATGGCGGTACGAGCATGGGAATGAAGGCGATATGGATAGGGATAAGGTTTTGGCTCATGACCGACATCGCCAATAGACCTGCCATCAGCAGCCATTTCAGATTTAATGTCGAGCGGCTGCCGCGTTCCTGCTCCATTTTGCGAATGACAAGATGGGCTAATTGTTGCGGCAGACCCGAGTGCATGATTGCCATGGCAAAGGCGCCCAGCATGGCATAAGACAGGGCGATTTGCGCGCCGCCCGCCAAGCCGTTTTGAAAATGCTCCATCACGCCTAATTGTGTATTGCCGGCGCTGTCTGTCACCGTACTTAAAGGCAGTCCTGCATACAAACCGCCGATAAAGGCGGCAATAGCCAAGCTGAGCACGACATTGATACGCAGCAATGCCAATATCATCATCAGCACGACGGCTAAAACGACTGCATTCATAAATTTCTCCTTAATGAAAAATCGCTCATTTTAGGTAAAAAAGTGCGGAAAAAAAAGCTGTCGCCAATTCGGATATGACTCATTCCTATGCAAATAAAACGGATACATCGAGAGCGGTTTAAAAGAGGATGAAAACAGCTACTCGGTTTTTAGGCGCTTTTGATTTAAAGCTTTAACTTAAGAAAGGATTTCTGTATTATGCGCAAAAATTAATGTATTGGAGAAAAGGATGAATCCTGAAAAAATATTCGACGGCTCAATGGTTTTTTCTATTGTGCTGATTGTAGTAGTCTTTTGGATTGCCAAAAAAGCCATTCAAATTGTGCCGCAGGGTATGGAATATACATTGCTGCGTTTGGGGCGTTATCAGAAAACCTTAGAGCCCGGTTTTAATTTATTGATTCCTTTTTGGCAAAGCGTCGGGCATCGCGTGAATATGAAAGAGCGGATGTTGGACGTGCCGCGTCAGGAAGTCATTACCAAAGACAATGCCATGGTCTCGGTTGACGGCGTTGTGTTTTTCCAAGTGGTGAATGCGGCGAAGGCGGCATATGCGGTGGATGATTTGGAATATTCGATTATGAATTTGGCAATGACGAATCTACGTACCGTTATGGGATCTATGGCTTTGGACGATTTACTGGCACAGCGCGATGAAATCAATCAGCGCTTATTACAAACTATTGATTTGGCGACTAACCCTTGGGGGGTAAAAGTCACACGAGTGGAAATTAAAGATATTACGCCGCCGGCGGATTTGGTTGCGGCAATGGCGCGGCAGAAAAAAGCCGAACAAATTAAACGTGCGCAGATTTTAGAAGCGGAAGGACAGCGTCAGTCTGAAATTTTGCGTGCCGAAGGGGAAAAGCAATCGCAGGTCTTAGAAGCGGAAGGACGCAAAGAAGCGGCATTTTTAGATGCGGAAGCGCGCGAGCGTTTGGCGATTGCGGAAGCACGCGCAACGGCGACCTTATCGCGTGCGATTTCCGAAGGCAATATTCATGCGACCAATTATTTCGTTGCACAAAAATATGTCGAGGCTTTGGCTAAATTTGCCGAAAGTAATCAGCAAAAAACCTTTTTCCTGCCAATGGAATCTAATGGCATTTTAGGGGCTTTGGGCGGTATGGCGGAAATGTTGCGCCAAAATGTGAGTGACAGCAGTTTCAGCGCCGTAAATCCTTCCCAATCGAATAAGCCTACAGAGGAATAGCCATGTATTACATCGAACCAATTTTTTGGAATTGGCTGATTTTGGCTTGCTTGTTTTTGGCAATTGAGGCTTTTACGACATCCTTCTTCTTTATTTTCTGGGCAATGGCGGCATTAACGCTAACTTTGCTTACTTGGCTGATGCCCGAATTGGGCATTCAAAGCCAAGCTTTGGCTTTTTCGCTCTTATCGATGATCAGCATTACGGCATGGTGGTTTATCACTAAAGCTTGGCAGCCTAAAAATCATAATGACGAGGCGGCTAAATTAAATAATCGCAGTCGCAATTTGATTGGACGGCATTTGGTTTTAGAAATGCCGATTGTGCATGGTAGCGGACGGGTTAAGATTGATGACGGCATGTGGACGATTCGCGGTGAAGATATGCCGGCCGGAACGACAGTGTTGGTGGTGAATGTCGATAGTTTGGTCTTAGATGTGGTGAAAGTTGGCTAAGCTAACATTCGTCTTTTTATTCTGTTTGTTCAGCAAAGCGATTGCCGCGCCCTTGCAATTTAGCAATGAGCGCGGCTTATTATTTGCGACGGTGGAATTTAAAGGCGTGGAATACCGTATTTTTACTGCTAATCCTGCGCAAATGCGTCTGCTGTGGCGCGATGAAGCGGGAAAAAATTACAGCAAATTGCGCGCCGCAGCGGCTGCACTGAGCGCTAAGGGCGAAAATGTTTTAATGCTGATGAATGCCGGTATTTATACGCAGGACTATCAGCCTGCCGGACTGTGGATTGAAGAAGGCAAAACTTTGCGCGCTTTAAACCGCAGCAGCGGCAAAGGCAATTTTCATATTCAGCCGAACGGTGTACTGTGGTTTGGCGGACAATCCGCAGGCATAATGCCGATCGAGCAATGGCAGAAACAGCCGAAAAAAGCCGCTTATGCCTTTCAATCAGGACCGATGATGATTATCGACGGAACAATCAACTCGCGTTTTATTAAAGATTTGTCTTCTCCTTACAAACGCAATGCCGCCTGTATCAATGAAGCGGGAGAGCTGTATTTTATTATCAGCACTGCTGTGCGGCAGGATAGCGAATGGCCGAGTTTTTATCGCATGAGCGAGGCGATGCTGTCTTTCGGTTGTCGGCAAGCCCTGTATTTAGACGGCAGCATTTCGCATTATTATGCAATCAGACAGAGTAATTGGTTTCATTGGCGACCGTTTGTGGGTATGATTGCCATCGTTGAATAAGCTTAGGACTGATGATGCACAAACAATCTTCTTATTATGCCGCCTTAGATTTAGGCTCGAACAGTTTTCATCTTATTGTGGTGCAAGTGACCGCCAGCGGCATTCAAGAAGTAGACAAAATCAAGCATATGGTGCGATTGGGGGAAGGTTTGGGCAAAGACAATATGCTTGATGACGCTTCCATCAAACGCGCTTTGACCGCCTTAGGGGAAATGCGTCAGCGTATTGAACATATTCCGCGTGATCAAGTGCGTGCGGTGGGAACCAATACCATGCGCGTGGCAAAAAACGGCGAAGAATTTCTGCGTAAAGCAGAAAAAGCTCTTGGCGCGGATATTGAAATCATCAGCGGCAATGAAGAAGCGCGATTGATTTATCTTGGCATCAGCGAGCATAACTTCTTTAAAGACGTCACCTTGGTCATTGATGTAGGTGGCGGTTCGACGGAAGTTATTATCGGTGAAGGCGAAACGCCGAAAGTCTTGCGTTCGATGAAAATCGGCTGTGCCAATATGGCAAATAAATTTTTCCCGCGTGGCAAAATTACCAAAACAGGTATTAAAAAAGCCTTGTCGCATGTCGCTGTGACAATTGAACCGCATGTAAAAGAATTAAGTATGCATGAATATCAGCGCGCAGTCATGAGCTCGGGCACGGCTAAAAGCACGGAAAAAGTTCTGCAAAAATTGGGTATCAGCAATCAGGGAATTACGCGGCAAGGTTTGCATCGCTTATTAGAAGTGCTACTGGAAATCGGGCACGCGGATAAATTGGCGGAACGTTTGGAAATCGATCCTGCGCGTGCTTTCGGTTTTACCGGTGGCGTGTGTATTTTGGCAGGGCTCTGCGACATCTTGCACATTGAATCGGCTTTTGTCAGCCAAGCGGCTCTGCGCGAAGGCGTCTTGCTAGACTTAATGGGACGTGATGAAGACGGCAGTCATGATGAACGAGAGCTTACCATTGCCGCCATGCAGCATCGTTTTACGGTTGATACGCTACAAGCGGAACGCGTGGCAAAAATGGCACAGCATATTAACGCCGCCATGGCGCAAGAAGCTCCGCTGCGATTTGCACCGCTATTAGGCTTTGCCGCCCAATTGCACGAAATCGGCTTGGCGGTTGCGCGCGGCAAACAGCATCAACACGGCGCTTATCTCATGGAGCATGCGGATATGCCGGGCTTTTCTCAAGTCATGCAAAAAATGATGGCGATTCTGCTACGCGGACAGCGTAAGAAATTGCCTGCTAAATTAATTCGCGAACTAAATCCCGCTTATCAAGAATTTATTTGGCAATATTTATTGGCATTGCGCTTAGCCGTGCTGCTATACCGCTCGCGTGTGCCTTTGGCAGAATCGGATTGGCCAACAGTTAAATTGAAAGATAAAATATTGAGTTTGAGTTTTTCAGAGCAATATTTGCAAAAACATCCTTTAAGTGTGGCGGATTTGCAAGAAGAATTAAAATATTGGGATGATGCGCCTTTTTCTTTGCAGGTTAATTTTCCAGAAATAAAAAAATGAATTTTAAACCCAAGGGCATTAAATCTTAATTTAGTAAAAAATAAAGGCAGAATAATCTGCCTTTATTTTGTCTGTAAATATAGAAATATTTGCAGAGTACTAAGCATTAGCTTATCTATTATTCTAAAATAACACGCGCATTTACTGCTTGCAGCGGACGGCTGTTATTGCCCATAATCGCTTCAATAGCTTTTACTTGCGCTTCGCTAGCACTAACAGTGTTTTTCAACAATAACCAGTTAACGCCTTCGCTGCAAGGAGGTGTTGTTAGAGAACCGTTGAAACGGTAGTAATCTAAAGCTTCAGGCAACATTTCGGCAGGGTTGATTTGCGCTTTTAAAGCAATCGGTTCACCGGCTTCTTTAGGCATAGCCGCCCAAACGGGAGAGAGTTGTGCGTTTTCCGCGCCAACTTCATATAGCAAACCTAATACGGCAAGATTGTTATTGCTGTCTGCATGTACGAAATGCACTTCTAAAGGGAAAGATTTGCCTTGAATGCGGTTTTCGCTTGGCGTATGGAAATGGAATTGTTTAAGCGTGAAAGTATTTTCATTTAGCGAGAGCTTGTTGGCATCATCTTTGAAATTTACTTGAATGGTATACCATTATTCACGATTTCTGCTTTTGCCGCCTTGTAATCCAAATTTAAAGCCGGCGGTTCGCCGCTGATAGTATCGACCACATCGATGGGTGATTGGTTTTATCGCTTGAGCATAGGGCATAATTTGGAGAAAGTTCGCCCCATTTTTCGGGAGATTCGTGTCCTGTATAGTCCTAATGGGTGCCTTCATCAGCAGCAAAACTAGGGCCGGTCACTATAGTCGGAGAAGTGAAAAAGTAGTACAAGGCGGCGAGCCGCAGACAGTACAGATAGTACGGCAAGGCGAGTCAACGCCGTAATACTTTTTCAATTCTTCGACTATAATAGGCTTTGTAAAAGCGCTAAGGATAGTTTTTTCATTGTTTTCCTTCCTGAATGAATTAGTAAATCGCTCCATGAGCGTGGCTACTTTATAATAAATAAGGATAAAGTAAAGTTCTTTCACCCTTCTTTTAATTTACAAGTTTCAATATGAAAATTTGTTACTGCTTTAGTATTTGTTAATACAGCTGATTATGATGAGAGAGTTTGAAGTTAAAATTTGACAATAAATTAAATTACTTATGAAAATATTCCCTAGGTTGAGAAGTAAAAAGCAATCCGGGCAAGCAATTGCAAACAGTGTGGTAAGTGGCGCCAATACCGTAGCGCTTTTGATGCAGACAGATGAAACCTGTGCTTCGAGTCGTTTAATTAGCGGAAAGATTGTCGTTTTGTTTTTGACATGTTACGGATAGCAAAAAAGAGCGCATGTCAGTCGTCGGATAAATTGGCGCCCGAGGCCAGAGTCGAACTGGCACTCTTTCCCTTAGGAGGGGACTGCTTTATCCATTAAGCTACAAGGGCATTGAAAGAAAAAGAGCTCGCCGATAAGCCGGGTTCTGTCGTGGACAATCATTCCTCTGCGACGCTGATTACTCACCGCCTGTAGCGATCTACCCGAAACCGCGACGGGCAGCCGCAAAGGTTTCCTATTTGATCTTGCTCCGAATGGGGTTTGCCCTGCCACTTTTGTTGCCAAAAGCGCGGTGCGCTCTTACCGCACCATTTCACCCTTACCTCATCGAGGCGGTATATTTTCTGTGGCACTTTCCGTCAGTTCGCACTGCCTGGGCGTTACCCAGCATTCTGCCCTATGGAGCCCGGACTTTCCTCCGGCTGATGCCGGTGATTGTCTAGCGAACTCGGTGCGGATTATAGGGGAATTTTTTTATTTTGTCTGCTGTTAATTGACTAGCATTTTGCTATGATTGAGATATTTCATACAGATAAGGGATTAGCGATGGGCATTGCTTTGGCAGTATTGGCGGCATTCTTATTATGGGCGGTATGGGTGTTCAACCGCTTAGTCAAAAAGCGCAATGAGATTGCTAATGCCCGCGCCCAAATTGAGGTGCAATTAAGCAGACGCTATGAATTAATCCCTAATCTGCTCAAAGTAGCGCAGCGTTATATGCAGCATGAGCAAGCGGTGCTGGAAGCGGTCAGTCAAGCGCGTGCGGCAGCCCTCCGAGAACCTTTGGCGGCAACGCAGGGCCAGCAAATGGCGGCGGCTTTAGGGCACTTTTTCCTACGCGCCGAGGCCTATCCCGCGCTTAAAGCCGACGAACAGATGCTGCGTTTGCAAGAGGAATTGCGTAGCACGGAGAATCGCGTGGCATTTGCGCGCCAGTATTTGAATGATGCCGTTAATGATTATAATGATGCTTTGCAAGTCTTCCCCGATTGCTTGCTGGCGCGTTGTTTTGCTTTTCAATCGCAGGAGCAATTGCTCTTGCCCCCTGTGCCAATCAAGGAATTGGTTTCTTAGATGATGTCTTCAAGGAGATAGTTATGACGTGGTTTGTCATTTCCGTATTTTTGCTGGCGGTGTTAATCGGCGTGCCGGTATTCGTGGTTATGGTGTATAACCAATTGGTGCGTTCGCGCAATGCGGTAGCCAATCAGTTTTCCGATATTGATGTGGTGCTGAACAAGCGCTACGACCTTATCCGCAATTTGGTCGAGGTGGCAAAGAAATATTTGCAGCACGAGCAGGCGACTTTGGTGCAGGTAACGCAAGCGCGCAATACGGCAGCCAGTGCGCTGAAGCAGATTCAGCAAAGCGGCGGCAATGCGGCAAATATAGGCGCGCTTTCGCTGGCGGATAATCAGTTAACCCATGCTTTAGGCAATTTACAGGTGGCTTTCGAGGCTTATCCCGATTTGAAAGCGGATACGCAAATGCTGAATTTGCAGCGCGAACTTAGCAATATCGAAACCGAAGTGGCGCGTGAGCGCAATTTGTACAATTCCTACGTCACGGAATATAACAATTATCTGCAAGTCTTCCCGAATCATCTGATTGGCAGAGCCTTTTCTTTCCTGCCCTCGCCGTGGTTGGAAGTCGCCGATGCGAAAGTGCGCGAAGCAGTCAAGGTCGATTTCAGCTAAAAGTCCGTCATGGCAGCGCGAAGCTCTTTATTCCGCTTACATCATCAAGCCGCCCAGCAGGCCAGCCGCCGTCTTTCGGCGGTCTTTTGGCTCGGCGTATTGCTCAGCGCCGGCATTTATTTTGCGTTGGGCGCAGGCTTTATCGAATTATTCCGCTTCATCTTTTTACATGCGGAACTGCTCGATCAGGAATGGCATTTGCACCGCTACAGTCTTTATTGCGGCGGCATTATCGCCGTTTCCTGCATAGCGGTGGTCATCGGCGAATATTTTGCCGCGCTCGCCCTGCTGCAAAGAAAAACTGCCACAGAATTGGCAAAAGAAATGTACGCCAAGCCGATTGATGAAAACAAACACATTCCGCGCTTTGCAATGCTGGCAAATATCGTTGATGAAATGGCGGTCGCCGGCGGCATGCGTCCGCCGCCGGTGTTTTATCTGCCGCATGATGAGAGCATCAATGCTTTCGTTTTGGGCGGCAAAGGGCAAAGCGTGGCATTAGTGGTCAGCAACGGTCTGCTGAATTATCTGGAACGCGATGAACAGCAAGCGATTATTGCGCATGAATTCGGTCATATCAAAAATGAAGATGTCTTCATTTATGCCAAATTATCCGCCGTGCTCAAAGGCTATTATGCAATTAGCGAATGGCGGCACGGCGCGCCCATCGTATCGGTAGCACGCGAACACATTTTCAGCGGACTGCTGCGGCGCGAAGACGGCGGCGACACACCGCTAGATGCGATTCGCCGCTTACTGGGAACCACAGGCTTAATCCTCGCCATGCTCGGAGAACGTATTCAGGCGGCATTTAGCCGCGAGCGCGAATGGATGGCAGATGCGCGGGCGGTACAATACACACGCAACCCTACCGCCTTAGTCATGGCATTTAAAAAAGCGCTTGCCCTGCAATATTTGCAGATGCGTCCCTATGCCATGCCCAGCAATCAAGCCCATCAATTATTCATCAATTATTTCACGCAAATGCGCACCCATCCGCCGCTGGAAACACGCATCGTCCGCTACGGCGGCAATGTCAATCCGCAGGAAATCGAAGCGCTTGCCTTTGAGATTCGGAGTAAAAAGTTACACTGTGTAGCAGATAATGCCATAGAAATTAATCGGCAAGCTTTTGTGCAAAATGCGGTATTTCCTATTTTAACGATACAGGCGGCACAACTGCATACTTTGCCGCAATCACTCGGCCGTTTAAAATTGCGCAAGCAGCTATTGGCATTTTTTGTGTATCACAGCGGTATAGACAGCTTAAGCTTAGCATATAG
The DNA here is from genome assembly GCF_056855035.1 of Suttonella sp. Taxonomy (NCBI): domain Bacteria; kingdom Pseudomonadati; phylum Pseudomonadota; class Gammaproteobacteria; order Cardiobacteriales; family Cardiobacteriaceae; genus Suttonella; species Suttonella sp. The sequence continues at coordinate 23,737 of NZ_JBXGGR010000036.1, read as the reverse complement.
CAAACGTATTCCCGAGGCAGAAAAAGCAGAATTAAGCCAAGCGCTTGCCGCAGTGAATCTGTTGCCGCCGATGCAGCATTTTGCGATATTTCAACAAATTGTAAAGCAATATCAGGCGCAAAGCAGTGCTGAAGAACATTTGTCATTATGGCAGCAAATCCAACATATTATGCGTGATGACGGCAAATTGACCTTTTATGAAATTTGCTATGCCGCTCAAGTGCAATTTATTCTTAGTAAGCCTAGGCAAAATCAGCATTATCGTGATAATGCGATGGCGATTTATGAGCTCTTGCGTGCGGTAGCGAGTTTGTATCATAGCCAAAAAACGCCTTGGCAAATGCAAGTGCCTGATGCACAAACATTGCTTATGGAACAAAAGCAATGTTTTGCACAACTGATACAGCAAAGCTTTCCACTAAAAATACCGGAGTTTTATGCTTTAGAGATGACATCGCAGGAGGATTTGCGCTGCTTATTGCAGGCTTTGCGTACGGTTAGCACATTAAGCACCACCTATCGGCAATCCTTATGGCAAACATTAGATGCCCACTGGCGACGGCAAGGAAATGTAAATTTGCAGGAAGTACATTTACGCCAATTGCTGCAAGTTTTGCTCGCATAAAAATGCCGGTTGAAACCGGCATTTTAGAATAGGTTTAAAATTCTATTTAAGATAAGTTCTGATTATTGCTTAATGAATAAATTAGTTGCTCGTAAAATTTCCGATCAAGAAAATGCTTTAGTGATAAATGTGTCGCCTGCGGCAAACGTTGTTGCGCACGTGGTGTGAGGTCTTGATGGGTAATAACAAGTTTGGCATTTTCAGGCAAATCATTGATAGCGAGATTTTTTACTTGATAAGGCAAGTCCGCTTCTTGGATTTTTTTACGCAGCATACTTGCACCGGTCGCACTGCTGCCCATGCCTGCATCACAAGCGACATAAATAATATCTTGGCTATTTAAGGTTATTTTTTGATTGGGGAGCGTGAGCTCTTTTGGGTTGTTCGTTTTAGCTGCAGAGGTTTTGCGGATGAAAAATATAGCAATTATTGCGAAAATAATTAATACGATGACTATTAAAAAAATAGAATTATTTTGCGACATGAGACTCTCCGTATAATTGCGTGTATGAAGTATTGCTTAAATACATATTTAGTCCTTAAATGGGTTAAGTTGATGTAAAGATTATATGCTGTATTGCCCGTCAAATGTAAGCATCTAGCGTAATTGCTCAATAAGGGATTGATAGTCTGATGATTGTTTGAGTAATTCTATTGCCGCTTGACGTAGTGCATTGACATCTTTTCCCGGTAAAGCAAAACTGGTGGGTATATTTAATACTTGATGGCGTAATGTTTCATCGGCAAGATCTTTTAATGACAATTCGATGAAATGCAGGGAGATTTTGCGCCCTTGTTGGTCGCGGTGTTCGGCTTGATTCCATTCATCGACCATTAGACGCATTTGCCGAATGGCATCGGCGGAGGATTGGTCAATCGGGATATTGATAATCGCATTGAGCGAGTCTTGAAAACCCGGTACGGCAGGGGATTGATCGATATCGCTGTCGATTTGATTTTGCGCATTAACATTAATCAGCACAATGCGATTGGCGCGCCCCTTAGTCAGCTGCATATAAAGATTTTTTTCATTACCGCCGCTGAGATTGACGATGGTCTGCATGGAGCGCAAGCCTAAATTGCCCGTCAAACCGCCGTCTAAAAGATGGAGATAAGGGTGCTTTTGGCTGTCCTGATAAGATTGGAACTGGGTGAGCATATCATCGCGAATTTTGGCTTGTTCCGAATGTTCTTCCGTATTTTTTGCCAGTAAATCGCTGTATTGCTGCGGATTGCCGCATTGTCCGCCGTGATTGTTCAGTGTAATCGGACTAAATACCAGCGGTACGGCGCTGGAGGCGGCAACGGCGCGCGCAATCGGTAAGGCGGATAAATCCACGCACAGCCAGTCGAAAAATTCTTGGGTAAAGTCTATTTGAATGCCTTGGGTCATATCGGTGGCGGAAATAACGGCGAAAGGTCCGCGCCGTCGGGCTAAATCGGCAAAAGTCGCCTCGCCGAACAGACTGTTTTCAAATTCTTCTTGCAATAAATCGCCGCGTCCGAATTCGGGCGAGGTCAGGCGCGCCACATTGGCGAGAGAGAAAACTTTTTCAATCAGCGTGTCTTGAAAATTATGGGCGAGAAAACGCTGTAAAAATTGCGGAATCGTGTCTTTGCCATGCAGCGCGAAATACATTGCCAATACGGAACCGCCGGAAATGCCGTAAACCAAATCGATTTCTTCCAGCAGATTGCTTTGGCGACCGTTTAATGCAATATTTTGTTGTGCCAAGGCTTCTAATACCCCGTAGCCGAATGCAGCCGCCCGACTGCCGCCACCGGAAAGCGTTAAGACGACAAATAAATCTTCCTGATTCTGCTGCTGCTCTAAAGCCTGTCTGAGACGATAGCCTTTTTGATGATCAATCTGCTCAATTGCCGGAATGGGTTGGTAAGAGAGCTTGGCGCAAGCGCTTAATAAGCCGGCAAGAGCAATTAAGAGGATGTTTTTGGTGCTTGGCATCGGTATCTTTACACAGCATGAAAAAAGAAGCCATGATAGGGGAAGAGGATGCTAAGCGCCAGCATTTGGCAGGGAATAGGCAAAATAAAAGCCGCTTCTTAGCGGCTTTTAGGAAAATGGCGGAATGGACGGGGCTCGAACCCGCGACCCCCTGCGTGACAGGCAGGTATTCTAACCAACTGAACTACCACTCCGCAGTGGTGGATGCTATAGGACTCGAACCTATGACCCTCGTCTTGTAAGGGCGATGCTCTACCAACTGAGCTAAGCATCCGTTCTTTTATCGAGAGAGGCGCATTATAGTCATTTTTGCTCGGACTACAAGAATCCGGTGCAAAAATTTCTATGCAAAATAAAAACCGCTTATGAGCGGTTTTTAGAAATATGGCGGAATGGACGGGGCTCGAACCCGCGACCCCCTGCGTGACAGGCAGGTATTCTAACCAACTGAACTACCACTCCGCAGTGGTGGATGCTATAGGACTCGAACCTATGACCCTCGCCTTGTAAGGGCGATGCTCTACCAACTGAGCTAAGCATCCGTTCTCTTATCGAGAGAGGCGCATTATAGTGCTTTCTGATGAAAGCGCAACTGCGGCGGAGAAAAAAACAGCATTAATTTTATAGTGGATTGTTTTTCATAGCACCGCTTTTTTGTTTTTGCCTGATGTCATCTTTTTATCGGTGCATTTGATACCGATAATGGCAATTTAGCCGAACGTTGGAAAAACATTCGCTAATTCGCATGGCTAGCATTATAATGCGCGCCGTTTTTCTTTAATTTCGGATAAATTTTGTGAGCAATAACCAAGACGTTTCTAAGATTCGTAATATCGCCATTGTCGCGCATGTCGACCACGGCAAAACCACTTTAGTCGATCAGTTAATCCGCCAGTCCGACACGCTTGCCGAGCGCGCGGAAGTGCATGAGCGTATGATGGATTCGATGGATTTGGAGCGCGAGCGCGGCATTACCATTATGGCGAAAAATACCGCGATTCGTTGGAAAGACTATCAAATCAATATCGTGGATACGCCGGGACATGCGGATTTCGGCGGCGAAGTAGAGCGCGTCTTATCAATGGTGGATTGCGTTTTGCTTTTGGTCGATGCGATGGACGGCCCGATGCCGCAAACGCGTTTTGTAACCCAAAAAGCCTTTAATATGGGTTTGAATCCCATTGTTGTGATTAATAAAATCGACCGCCCCGGCGCACGTGCCGATTGGGTATTAGATGAAACTTTCGATTTGTTTGACCGCTTGGGCGCGACTGATGAGCAATTGGATTTCCCGATTGTCTATGCTTCGGGTTTGAACGGCTATGCCGGCGATAATGCCGATATCCGCGAAGGCGATATGACTTATCTTTTTGAAGCGATTGTCAATCATGTTAAAGCGCCGCAGGTTGACCGCGAAGCGCCTTTCCGTTTGCAGGTCTCTTCATTGGATTATTCCAGCTATACAGGGGTTATCGGCGTCGGCAAAATCGAGCGCGGTCGAGTGCGTAAAAATACGCCAGTAAAAATCATCGGTCGTGAAGGTGAGGTACGCAGCGGGCGTATCTTGCAAATCTTCAAATTCTTAGGGCTTGAAAAAGTGGAAGTGGAAGAAGCCGCCGGCGGCGATATTATTTCTTTCACAGGCATCGATCCTTTGTATATTTCTGATACGCTCTGCGATCCCAACCATGTGGAAGCCCTGCCCAGTTTGGATGTCGATGAACCGACTATGAGTATGACTTTCCAAGTCAATACCTCGCCTTTTGCCGGACGCGAAGGCAAATTCGTTACCTCGCGCCAAATCCAAGAACGTTTGGATCGCGAGCTGATTCATAACGTGGCTTTGCGTGTCGAGCAGATGGACGATCCTGATAAATTTAAAGTATCGGGGCGCGGCGAATTGCATTTGTCGGTCTTAATTGAAACCATGCGCCGCGAAGGCTATGAATTGGGCGTATCGCGTCCGGAAGTGATTTTCAAAGAAATCGACGGACAAAAGCAAGAGCCTTATGAATTTGTGGTGCTGGATGTTGATGAGCCGCATCAAGGCGCTGTCATGGAGCGTATGGGACAGCGAAAAGGCGATTTGCAAAACATAATTCCCGACGGCAAAGGACGAGTGCGCTTGGAATACATTATCCCGACGCGCGGACTGATTGGCTTTCAAACCGAATTTATGACCATGACTTCCGGCTCAGGCTTGAAATTCCAAACCTTCGACCATTACGGGCCGATTAAAGAGGGTTTGGGTAAAACGCGGCATAACGGCGTATTGATTGCGATGGCAGCCGGTAAGGCATTGGCCTATGCTTTGTTTAATTTGCAAGACCGCGGACGTTTGTTTATCGGGCATGGCGATGAGGTATACGAAGGTATGGTCATCGGCATTCATAGCCGCGACAATGATTTGGTGGTCAATCCGCTCAAAGCGAAACAATTGACGAATATCCGCGCGGCAGGCAGCGATGAAAATCTGATTTTAACGCCGCCGATTCGCAATACTTTAGAGCAGGCTTTAGAGTTTATTGACGAAGACGAATTAGTCGAAGTGACGCCGCAATCCATTCGTATTCGGAAAAAACTATTAACTGAAAACGAGCGCAAACGGGCGGGTAAAAAATAATAGTCTTTTCAAAGCGCCTTCGGGCGCTTTTCTATTGTCATAAACTCGGATTAGTCGAGAAGTGCTACATTTAATAGACAAGAGAGAAGAAGTAAGATGTGCTGCACTTGCTTATCAATTCTTCCTCAATTTAATATGTTATGAAACCAAAAGGTTTATCATCAGTAATTGATTCATTTATTAATTTCTTTCAATGCTTGTTATGAATTTTTATGCACACTCTCTTGAAAAGCAGCCTGAAAATCTTTGGCAAACTTTAGACAGTCATCTTCATCAAGTTGGCGAAATGGCTTCTCAATTTGCTTATCATTTTAACGCCCAAGACATTGCTTATTACGCAGGTTTATTGCACGATTTGGGTAAATACAGTTTGCCTTATCAAGAGCGTTTGCATGGTGGAAAAAAGGTCAATCATTCTACCGCAGGTGCCAAAATCGCCCTAGAAAAATGGAACAATCCCATCGGAAAAATGATGGCGTTTTGCATTGCAGGGCATCATGCGGGTTTAGCAAATGGGGCAAAACAGGGCAATAATCGTGGTACTTTAACCGCTAGATTGTCCGAACAATTTGGTAATCAAATTCCCAAACTGGACAAGACTTGGCAACAAGAAATCCATTTGCCTGACACCATTAAATCACCTAATGGATTTAACGCTTCAAAAAAACACCCGTTTTTCTCATATTCATTTTTTACCCGCATGATTTATTCATGTTTGGTGGATGCTGATTTTTTGGATACCGAAAAATTCTATGCCACACATCAAAACAAACCCGTTCAACGGGGCAATTATCCTGCGTTAAGCGAACTTCATACCCAATTTAATCAATATATTCAAACATTCAGGCAGTCTGAAAAGTTTTCTGAACTCAATCAATTACGCACACAAATTTTAGACCACGCCATTTCACAAGCCACACAAGAAAAAGGCTTATTTTCTTTAACCGTTCCGACTGGCGGCGGCAAAACGTTCACGTCTATGGCGTTTGCATTGGAACACGCCAAAGTGCATGAATTACGGCGAATCATTTATGTGATTCCGTTTACCAGTATCATTGAACAAAATGCCCGTGAATTTAAAAAAGCCTTTGGCGAATTGGGCGAACAGGCGGTGCTTGAACATCACAGTAATTTTGATGACAGCCAGCTTGAAGACAAAGGTGACAGCCAAGACAAATTACGCCGAGCTTCTGAAAATTGGGATATGCCGATTGTGGTCACGACGGCGGTGCAGTTTTTTGAAAGTCTGTTTGCCGACCGTTCATCACACTGTCGTAAATTGCACAACATTTCAGGCAGTGTGATTATTTTGGATGAAGCACAGTTGTTGCCGCTTAATTTGTTGCGTCCGATTATGATGGCGATTGAGGAATTGGCACAAAATTATCGTTGCAGTGTGGTGTTGTGTACCGCCACTCAGCCCGCCATTCAAGCCAAACAAGGCTTTTATAACGGCTTTGAAAATATCCGAGAACTTGCCCCTAATCCTGATGAACTGTTTGACAAATTACGCCGTACGACCGTGCGTCATATTGGCGTGCAGAGCGATGAGCAATTATTGCAAAAGCTGGCTAAAAACGAACAACTGCTCATCATTGTCAATAACCGCCGTCATGCCCGTTCTTTGTATGACGGTGCCAAAGATTTGGACGGCGTGTTTCATCTGACCACGCTCATGTGTGCCAAACATCGCACGCTGATGTTGGAGAAAATTTGTGAACGGCTTAAACAAGGCGGTCCGTGTCGTGTGATTGCCACTTCGCTCATAGAAGCAGGCGTGGACGTAGACTTTCCTGCGGTCATGCGTGCCGAGACGGGGCTGGACAGCGTGGTTCAGGCTGCGGGGCGTTGTAATCGTGAGGGCAAAAGACAGCCTGAAAACAGCGTGGTATCGGTATTTGCCACAGAGGAGAAATGGACAATGCCACCTGAACTCAAAGGATTGTCTGCGGTGATGTGTTCGGTAGTACGCAGTCATGGCGATGATTTGTTGTCGCCAGAGGCATTGGAGTGGTATTTTACGCAGGTGTATGAAATGAAGGGCGATGAATTGGATAAAAAAGGGATTTTAAGTGAAATTCACGCTTGTCAAACCGATTTTCCATTTCAAAATATTGCCGAAAAATTTCGCATGATTGAAAGTCATTTATACCCCGTCATCATACCGTTTAATCAAGAAGCCGAAGAACTGATAGACAATTTGCGTTATGCCGAACACATTGGCGGAATTTTGCGTAGGCTTCAGCCCTACACCGTGCAAATTCCAGAAAATGCTTTGGCGGAATTGTTTCAAGCAGGACGGATTGAAGCGATTAACGAGCCTAAATTTGGCAAGCAATTTTATGCCTTGATTGGCACGGATTTGTATAACCCTGTGGCAGGGCTCTCTTGGGAGAATGCGACGTTTTTGAGGGCGGAGGGGTTGGTGTTATAATTTATCAGCTTTAGAAGTGAATTATTGACATTTTGGCTTAATCGGGTTAATATTGCAAAAAAATACGGAGGCTTACACATGAATCTTACCCCGCATCAAGCCAAATATCACGCCTATTTATTGACTCGTCAAGCCCATGCTGGGAGCATGGAATCTTTTGCCAGTGCGTTGGTGGATGCGCAGGTGGACTTGAATCCGCATCAAGTAGATGCGGCATTGTTTGCTTGTGCTAATCCTTTGTCTAAAGGAGTTATTTTGGCAGATGAAGTTGGTTTGGGTAAAACCATTGAAGCAGGGCTTGTGATTTTGCAACATTGGTCAGAGCGCAAGCACCGTATTTTGATTATCACGCCAGCCAATTTGCGTAAACAATGGCATCAAGAATTACAAGAAAAATTTGGCTTGCAAGGCGTGATTTTGGAAGCTAAAAATTATAACAGCATTAAAAAACAGGGAAAAAATCCTTTTGAACAAGGTGTTCCTATCATTTGTTCTTATCAATTTGCCAAAGCAAAATCAGCAGATATTAAGGCGGTCAATTGGCATTTGGTGGTTATGGATGAGGCTCATCGCTTACGCAACGTCTATAAAAAAAGTAACGTCATTGGCAAAACTTTAAAAGAAGCATTGGCTCATGTGGACAGTAAAGTGTTATTGACCGCAACACCCTTGCAAAATTCTTTATTGGAGTTGTATGGACTTGCCAGCTTGATTGATGAGAGGGTGTTTGGCGATGTGGATAGTTTTCGCAGTCAATATGGTGCCAAGGCGAGTGAACAGGCATTAAACAACCTGCGTCAACGTCTTAAGTCATTTTGTCAGCGAACACTCCGCAGACAAGTGCAAGCCTATGTGCCTTATACCAATCGTTTGGCATTGGTAGAGGAGTTTATGCCGTCTGACCAAGAGCGCGAATTTTCAAAATTGGTTGCTGACTATTTACGCCGTCCTAATTTGCAAGCCATGCCCGAGGGACAAAGACAGCTTATCTCTTTGGTGTTGTGGAAATTGCTTGCATCCAGCAGTCGAGCGATTGCAGGGGCGTTGGATACCATGAGCAAACGTTTGCAAGGTGTTTTGGATAAATCAGAGGTTGTTGATTTGGTTGAGACCTTAGATGAAGATTACGAAACTTTGGACGAAACAGCCGAAGAATGGGAATCTGAGGAGACCGAGCTTTTGACCGCTGATGAATATCAAGCCATACAAGATGAAATAGAAGAGCTTAAAGAATTTAAACGCCTTGCTGAAAGCATTCGTGAAGATGCCAAAAGCCATGCGTTGTTGCGTGCTTTGGAACGTGCTTTTGGTGAGCTTGAACGTTTGGGGGCAAACAAAAAGGCGATTATCTTTACTGAATCCAAACGCACTCAAGATTATTTGCTTGAATGTTTATCCAAAACAAAATATGCAAGCGAGCATGGCGACGGCATTGTGTTGTTCAACGGAAGCAACAGCGATGCCCAATCTCAAAGAATCTACAAAGAATGGCTTAAACGTCATCAAGGAAGCGACAAAATCACAGGCTCCAAAACAGCCGATACCCGTGCCGCCCTTGTAGAGCATTTCAAAGAGCGTGCCAATATCATGATTGCAACCGAAGCGGGTTCTGAAGGTATTAACTTGCAATTTTGTTCCTTGATTATCAACTATGACTTGCCTTGGAATCCTCAGCGTGTTGAACAAAGAATTGGTCGTTGTCATCGTTATGGGCAAAAACATGATGTTGTAGTGGTGAATTTTATTGACCAAAACAATGAAGCGGATGCCCGTATTTATGAACTTTTGGAGCAAAAATTTCAACTGTTTAGCGGTGTTTTTGGTGCCAGCGATGAGATTTTGGGAGCGATTGGTTCGGGGGTGGATATTGAACGGCGTATTGCTGATATTTATCGCCATTGCAGGCAGTCTGAAGACATCAAACAAGCCTTTAATAATCTGCAACATGAGCTATCCGATGAAATCAATCAAACGATGATACAGGCTCGTCAAAAGTTGCTAGAGAATTTTGATGAAGAAGTTCGTCAACGACTGCGTATGCGTGATGAAGACAGTCGCAATACCCGCAACAAATACGAACAGTTGTTGTTTACGCTGACCGAAAATGAGCTGGCAAACCATGTTTGTTTTGATAAGGACGGTTTTAGTTTAACAGACTTACCTGATGATTTTGTAAATGAAGCGATTATGGCAGGGCGTTATGAATTGCCACGCAAAAACGGTGATGCTCATCTGTATCGCATCAGTCATCCTTTGGCTCAAGCGGTCATTAAACGAGCAAAAAATCGTGATTGCCCGCCTGCCAGACTGTTGTTTGATTATTCTGCTCAAGGAAGTCTTATTAGCACGCTTAAGCCTTATCTTGGACAAAGTGGGCAACTTATCGCCAAACTTGTCCGTATCGGTGCGTTGGATGAAAGTGAAGAGCATCTGCTAATTGGTGCGATAACACACAGTGGACAAATACTGCAAGCCGATGACCCTGCCAAATTGCTTAGACTGCCTGCCAAAGTCATTCAAGAAAACATTGAGATTCATGTATCATCTGACCTGATTGCTAATATGCAGATTCGCCATAAGCTGTGTGTGGATGACAGTACCGAACGAAATTTGAGCTATTTTGAGCAAGAAGTACAAAAGCTGGATGACTGGGCGGAGGATTTAAAAGTTGGGCTAGAGCAAGATATCAAAGAAACCGACCGCCAAATTAAAGAAGTTCGCCGTACTGCAGCAACATCGGCAACGCTGGATGAAAAGTTAAGCTGGCAGAAAAAACAGCGAGAGCTAGAAAGTAAACGTACCAAACAACGGCGTGAACTTTTTGATAAACAAGATGAGATTGAACATCAACGCAATCGCTTGATTGAAGAGTTAGAAGAAAAACTCAAACAGACGGTGGTGGATGAAGAATTATTTGTGATTGAATGGGAGATGGTGTGATGCTTTCCACAAATATTATTTCAAACATGAAGGTGAATTATGAAATTTGAATTTGGAAATTTGGGATTGCTCGGTCGAGCTGAAATAAACTTATCTGACTTAACCATTATATGTGGTGAGAATAACACAGGAAAAACTTATGCAACTTATGCAGTTTATGGTTTTTTACGTTCTTGGAAAAGTCTTTTGAGAAATGTATTGTTTTTAGAAATTTCATCAATGGAATCGTCCAATCAAAAATATCAGATAAATTTAGAGGAGATTTTTGGCGGTAAAATAAATGATTATTTTATTAAGCTAAGTGATTAATTTCAAAAGATTCTTTATGAAGTATTTGCCACAAAAGAGGATGCTTTTGCAGACACAAAAATTCGTATCAGCATAGAAAAAGAACTTGATGTTTTTAAAGATTCTTACCAACGAAGGGTTCAAGGAGGGGGGTCTGTATTGGCAACAATAACTAAAGATGCCGATTCCCCAATTTTAGAGCTATTATCTGCAGATATGGAAAGTGGATTAAGTGCATTTGGTTTAATTGAATTTGTGATTGATGCTATTGCTGAAATCGTATTTAGTCCATATTTTCCAAATCCTCATATTTCAAGTGCTGAACGTACTGGAGCGGCAATCTTTCGCCGTGAATTGGATATGGCAAGAACAAGAATGCTAAAAGCAATTAATGAAATGGATTCTAAAGAGATTAGAAACAGACCGTGGAAATTATTGCAAAGCATTGATACTGATTATGCCTGGCCAGTAGAAGACAATGTGGAATTTGTTCGCCAATTAGAAGATATAGATAAACAAACCAGTGATTTGACAAAAAACATCCTGAAATATTAAAAGCTTTTGATGAGATTATCGGGGGTAGTTATAAGGTGGTTAAAAATCAAGGATTGGTTTTTCAGGCAAAAGGTGCTAAAAATCGAAGATACACAATGAACGAAGCGTCTAGCTGTGCAAGAGCATTGCTAGATGTTGAATTTTATTTACGTTGCAAAGCCAAGTCAGGAGACTTATTTATTATCGATGAACCAGAGTTGAATTTACATCCTAAAAATCAGCGTGCTTTTGCAAGATTGATTGCCCAATTGGTTAACTCTGGTATCAAAGTTTTTATGACAACTCATAGTGATTATATTATTAAAGAGTTAAATACACTCATTATGCTCAATCAGCAAACTGAACATACTAAGTTAATGCAGGAAAAATATAAGTATTCTCAAAATGAATTGTTAGATTGTAGTAATATTGTGCTTTATATTACGGATAAAGCTGGTTCAAGAAAAAAACAGAATATTCTACGAAAAGCTAATATTTATTCCGAGTTGGGTATCGAGGTAACAACATTTGATGATACGATTGATTTAATGAATACCATTCAGAATGATTTAATCTATGGAGGGGAGTAAGATGCCCCTATCTGTGGAATTGGATTATTTAATGAAATCATTATCGTGTGTTACCTATAACGGTGCTCAACATTCAGATATTTGCATTAATGAATCTAACCCATCTGCCAAATTAAAATCGGTTAATATTCAAATGGATAATAGCGATTGGTTTTGCTTTTCTCCTGATGAAGGGAGAAAATGCCAAAGGATTCATCCTAAAGCTAAGAATATTGTAGTTATATCTCCGTTATTAACGATAGGTAAAGAATTTAATCATCACTGTGCATGCGATGCTGTTATTTTTTTGAAAAATAATAATGGATTGACGGTTCTTTATATAGATTTAAAGTCAGACAATCCAACGGGATATAGCCCACAGTTTAAAAGCACTCGTCAATTTGTTCGTTATATGATTGGCTTATACGAAGAATTTTCTGGTATAAGGTTACCGATTATTGATGAAAGGTATATTATTTTCCATAGCAAGAAGAGTCTTTTGAATAAAACAGCGACTACGCCCAAGCCCAAAATGAAAAAAACTACCCCAGATAAAGCCTACAAAAGAGCGGTTTTAAATGGTGAATCTTTGTATCTAAAGGAATTACTGGCATGACCAAACAAAAACTAGAACTCACTTGGGTTGGTAAAGACAAACGCCCCAAGTTAGAAGCCCGTATCTTGTTAGAAGATACCGAAAAATCCTATCACGCTAAGCAAAAATCAGAACAGGATATTTTTGATAACCGTCTGATTTTTGGCGATAACTTATTGGCACTTAAAGCCTTGGAGCAGGAATTTACTGGCAAGGTAAAATGTATTTATATAGATCCCCCTTACAATACGGGTAATGCTTTTGAATATTATGATGATGGTTTAGAGCATTCCATTTGGCTTGGGTTGATGCGAGACCGCTTGGAGATTATCAAACGCCTGCTTTCTGATGACGGTTCATTATGGATTACCATTGATGACAATGAAGCCCATTATTTAAAAGTGCTTTGTGATGAAATTTTTGGGCGGATAAATTTTGTTGGAAACTTAGTGTGGGAAAAAAAGAGAAAACCATCTTTTTTAAGTAAAATAGGTAGCATTACAGATCACATTCTTTGCTATGCAAAAAATTATGATAAGGTAGCGGAGTTTACTTATGGTAAAACTTCAGGTGAAGAAACTTACCCCTTGTATAATGTAGGTAATCCGAGAAAAAGTCTAATTTTTCCACCCAAATCTATTAAGTTTATAAAGCATAAAGATGGCGTATATCCAAAAAATATCTTCAAAAAAGATACAAGTGAGGTTGCTCTGCTTACAGAATTACAGATTTTAAATGGGTGGAATATAAATGAAGTTGTTATTGAAGGGGAGTGGAGGTATAGGCAAAATTCTATTTATGAACAACTGCAGGCTGGCGATTATTATGTAGTAAAAAGTTTTGATTTTCGTCCAAGGAGAGTTTTTCAAAGAGAGGAAAAAGGAAAGAAAATCCATAATTTAATCAGTAGAGCCCATTATGATATGGCTACTAATGAAGATTCTGCACAAGAGAGTTTGGGGTTGTTTGGTAGCAATGCATTTGATTATCCCAAGCCAGAAAAATTATTAGAATTTATTTTAGAAGCCTCTACTAACGAAGGCGACCTTGTCCTTGATTCTTTTGCCGGTTCCGGCACTACCGGTGCGGTTGCCCATAAAATGGGACGGCGTTGGATTATGGTGGAGCTGGGCGAGCATTGCCATACACACATCATTCCACGCCTGCAAAAGGTGATTGACGGCACCGACCAAGGTGGGATTTCTAAGGCGGTAAATTGGCAAGGCGGTGGCGGTTTTCGCTATTACCGATTGGCTCCGACCTTGATTGTTAATGACAAATGGGGCAATCCAATCATCAATCCAGAATATAATGCTGAAATGCTGGCTGAAGCCTTGTGTAAATTGGAGGGCTTTCGTTATCAGCCGTCTGAAAATCTGTGGTGGCAACATGGGGTTTCTAGCGAGAGTGATTTTATTTATGTAACCACCCAAAGCCTGTCGGCAGAGCAGTTGCAAGCCTTGTCTGATGAAGTGGGGGAAGGACGCAGTTTGCTGGTGTGCTGTTCGGCGTGGTGTAGTGTTACCGCCACGCAAGCGGTAGAACGCTTTGGCAATCTGACGTTGAAAAAAATCCCCAAAATGGTGTTGTCTCGTTGCGAATGGGGGCATGATGATTACAGCCTGAATGTGGCAAATTTGCCTTTAGCCGAAACCCAAAGCACCGCCGAGCCAAACACAGACAAAGAAAATGCCACGCAAGGCAATTTGTTTGAAGAGGGAGATGAATCATGAGCCTAAAAACCCAGCAACACATTACAGGTCGCTTGTCTTTGCGTCCGCCACAATCACAGAGTTTGGCAGTGCTCAAACAGGCACTTGATACCGCCCCTGAGGTATTGGCTCGTGAGCGTGATGTATCATTGATATTGCAAAAGTTACAGGAAAAATTTCCTACGTTGCAAGATTTTGAGCGGGAATTTCCGTCTTTGTGTTTTGCTTTGGCAACTGGCGTGGGCAAAACTCGCCTAATGGGGGCGTTTATTGCTTATTTGTATTTGGCTCATGGCATTAACAATTTTTTTGTATTGGCACCGAATTTAACGATTTACAACAAACTTATTGCCGATTTTACGCCCAATACCCCAAAATATGTGTTTAAAGGCATCAGCGAATTTGCCATTAACGCCCCTAAAGTCATCACAGGCGATAATTATGACCAACAAAGCCTAAGCATGGGCATGGGTAATTTGTTTGGGGAGATTGTTATCAATGTGTTTAATATCTCCAAAATAAACTCCGAAGTTCGTGGTGGTAAAGAACCACGCATCAAAAGAATGAGAGAAGTGCTGGGCGACAGTTATTTTAATTATTTGGCGAATTTGCCTGATTTGGTGCTACTTATGGACGAATCACACCGCTATCGGGCTTTGGCAGGTATGCGTGCAATCAACGAACTAAACCCACTATTGGGCTTGGAACTGACCGCTACGCCTTTTGTAGAATCAACCAGAGCCCCGATTCCCTTTAAAAATGTGGTGGTGGATTATCCTTTGGCAAAAGCCCTAGATGACGGTTTTATCAAAACGCCTGCGGTAGTTACTCAGCGTAACTTTAATGCTAAAAATTACACACCTGAAGAGATTGAAAAAATCAAATTAGAAGATGGCGTACGCTTACACGAAAATACCAAAGTGGAATTGCAAACTTATGCCCGTCAGCATGAATTGCCTTTTGTGAAGCCTTTTATGCTGGTGATTGCTCGTGATACGACCCACGCATCGCAGTTATTGGCATTGCTTGAATCAAGCGAGTTTTATGCTGGGCGTTATGCAGGCAAAGTGATACAGGTGGATTCTAGTAAGTCCGGTAAAGATGAAGAAAAGATGATTAACCGCTTGTTGGCGGTGGAGAGTGTCGATGAGCCAACAGAGATTGTGATTCACGTCAATATGTTAAAAGAGGGTTGGGACGTTACCAATCTTTATACCATTGTGCCACTTCGTGCCGCCAATGCCCGTACTTTGATTGAGCAGTCTATCGGGCGAGGTTTGCGTTTGCCCTATGGTAAGCGTACGGGCGTAGATGTAGTGGATAGGCTTAATATCGTGGCTCATGACCGCTTTCAAGAAATCATCGATGAAGCCAATAAGGGCGATTCTGTACTCAAATTACAGCAGATGATTTTGGACGCACCAGACAAGAGCGAACACAAGGTAAGTGTACAAGTACCAAGTAATATTGATGTGATGCTAGGCTTGTCGGATGCTTCCGATAAAGCCCCTGATAATGTATCAATAGGAGCATTAAACGACAATGTGCCAACAAGCCAAACAGTTTTTCAAAATGACCGTGAAAAACTCATTGCCCGTACAGCACTACAAACCGCTTCTCGTTATGCCAATAAGCCAAGTGAAGTTCCGACTTCAAAGGATTTGATGAATGAGAATGTTCAACAAAAAATCATGGCAGAGGTTCGCCAAGCCTTAGCTCCTGTGCAGGGGAATTTATTGATTGATGATGTGGAAATAAAAGCAATTACTGCTCAAGTAGCAAAGTTGTTAATCAATAATACGATTGACATTCCACGCATTACGGTGGTGCCAAGTGGCGAGATAAGCAGTGGTTTTCATGCGTTTAGATTAGATACAGCAGGATTGCATTTACAGCCAAGTAAACGTGAAATTCTGATTCATGATTTGCACACCGACGAGCAAAGCAGTCTTTCTGCAGAATTGGGATTAAAGGAAAAACGAGCGGAAGATTATATCGTACACGCTTTGGTGGATTTTGATGATATTGACTATTTTACTCAAGCTGAATTGTTGTACGATTTGGCAGGTCAAATGGTGGGGCATTTACGTGGCTATCTATCTGAAAATGAAGTGTTAAATGTATTGGATACTAATCGCCGTCTGATAGCCCGTGAAATCCATGCCCAAATGCAAACGCATTTTTGGGAAAAGGCGACCGAATATGAAGTGAAAGTCAGTCAAGGCTTTACGCCATTAAAACCTTGTCAATACACAGCAACAGAAGACAAAGTACATAAAGTCCGTGAAACGGTACAGGATGTTTCTCGCATCAGACAAATGTTGTTTGGTGGTTTTCAAAAATGCTTGTACCCCTTACAAAAGTTTGATTCTGATACTGAACGTCGTTTTGCCATTATTTTGGAGCGTGAGGCACAAAAATGGTTCAAGCCGACCGAAGGGCAGTTTCAGATTTATTACAAATTGGGAGCGGAGCAAAAAGAGTATGTACCTGATTTTGTGGTAGAGACTGCCAATCATATCCTTATGGTAGAAACCAAAGCCCTTAATGATATGAATGATGACGTCGTGCTGACCAAGGCAACAGCAGGCGTGGCTTGGTGTAAACAAGCGACACAGTATACCAAGGCACATGACGGCAAAGCGTGGTGTTATTTACTCATTCCTCATAATGAAGTGCTTGAATCTAAGAAGCTCATTGATTTTTTGCAATTTGAAAGAAAATAGCCATTATTTTTTTTCGCATCATTGACTGGTGTGTGTTGAAACTAAAGTTGATATATTAGCCATTAGGCGATTCGCCCCCTTTACGGGGGCGTGTGTTAAGAATAGGAGGGTTTATGCCCAATAAAATCAAACTCTATATCTGGGGCGATTATGCCTGTTTTACCCGTCCTGAGATGAAAGTGGAGCGGGTGTCTTACGATGTCATCACGCCGTCGGCGGCACGGGGGATTTTGGCAGGGATACACTGGAAACCTGCGATTCGCTGGGTGATTGACAGAATTTATGTGTTAAAGCCCATACGTTTTGAATCGGTTCGGCGTAATGAATTGGGCAGTAAGATTTCAGCAGGCAAAATCAGCGGCGCGATGAAACGCAAAAGTACAGCTGATTTGTACACCATTATTGAAGATGACCGCCAGCAACGTGCTTCTACTGTGTTAAAAGACGTTGCCTATGTGATTGAAGCCCATTGCGTGCTGACCGCCAAAGCAGGCGAGGAGGATAATATCACCAAGCATATTGAGATGTTTAAACGCCGAGCCAAAAAAGGACAATGTTTTTATCAGCCGTGCATGGGCGTGCGTGAATTTCCAGCACATTTTGCCTTGATTGATGACAATGAACCCATGCCCCAAAGTCTGTTGGCGGAGGCTGACAAAACCCGTGATTTGGGTTGGATGTTGCACGATATTGATTTTGACCATGACAACACGCCCAAGTTTTTTCGGGCTCAGATGAACGAGGGTGTGATTGAGGTTCCGCCGTTTTTTGCTGAGGAGGTCAAAGCATGATTTTGGCAAAATTAGCAGGGTGTTATCATCGTTTGGCAAATGAAGTGGATAAGGTTTCAGGCAGCCCCAAAGTGCCTGCTTATGGGTTTGGCGAAGAAAAAATCGGCTATATTTTGGTGTTAAACAAAGCAGGAGAACTGCTTGATTGTATGCCCAATCTAACTGCCGATAAAAAGCCCCAGCCCAAACTGATGAGCGTACCACGTCCTGAAAAACGCACTTCAGGTGTTAAACCGAATTTTTTGTGGGACAAAAGTGCGTATGTGTTGGGCGTGGAGAGCAATAAAGACAAGGCGACCGCCAAAGAGATGCCTTTTGTGCCGTCTGAAAAAACCTTTGATGCCTTTCGCGAGGCGCATTTGGATTGGTTAAAGGACAGCCAAGATGAAGGGCTGGTGGCGTTGCGTGCTTTTTTGGCAAATTGGCAGCCTGAAAAATTTGCCGATTCCATTTTGACCAACGACGTGTTGGACGCCAATTTGGTGTTTAAATTAGACGACACAAGCGGTTATATCCATGGGCGTGAAGAAGCCAAAGCCTTGTGGGCGGATTTATTGAACACCGAAGATGCAAAAGAAGGTTTGTGTTTGATAACAGGCGAGGTCGCTCCGATTGCCAGACTGCACCCAGCCATTAAAGGCGTGTGGGGCGGACAAAGCTCGGGCGGGTCTATTATTTCTTTTAATAAAGAATCTTTTACCTCATTTGGCAAAGAGCAAGGAGCCAATGCCCCTGTTTCTGAAAAATCAGCATTTGCCTACACCACAGCCTTAAATTACTTACTGCGTAGCGACAAACATTCGCTCAGAATCGGCGATGCCAGCACCGTGTTTTGGGCAGAAGCCGAAAGCGTGGAGCAAGCTCAAATGGCGGAAGATTTTTTTGCAGGGGCTTTGACACCGCCAGATGATGAGCAAGAAACTGCCAAGATTTTTGATATTTTGAAAAAAATCAACCAAGGGCGACCATTGTCGGAAGTTGCACCAGAATTGTCTGAAAACACCCGTTTTTACATTTTGGGACTGGCGCCGAATGCTTCACGGATTTCCATTCGTTTTTGGCTGGATACCCATTTTGGGGCATTGGCACAAAATTTGGCATGGCATTACCACGATTTAGCCATTGAACCGCCTGCATGGAAAACACCGCCGTCCATTTGGCGATTATTGCTTCAAACGGCTGTTTTGGGCAAAAGCGAAAACATCTCGCCTGTGCTGGCAGGAGAAATGACACGGGCGGTTATCAACGGTTCGCCATATCCCAAAAGTTTGTTATCTCAACTGATTGCCCGCATTCGTGCTGACGGCGATGTCAATGGCTTGCGTGTGGCGATGATAAAAGCAGTGTTAGCACGTCAATCAAGAAAAGGTCTTATCACAGAAGGAGTTCCCATGAGTTTAAACAAAGAAAGCAACAATACGGCTTATTTAATGGGCAGATTGTTTGCGGTATTAGAACGCATTCAAAACCAAGCACTTGGCGATGTGAATGCCGGCATTGCCGACCGTTATTATGGCTCAGCGTCCGCCGTGCCGTTTTCGGTTTTTCCACGTTTGTTAAGTGGTGCCAAACACCATTTATCCCGTTTGCGTAAAGACAAAGCAGGTATGGCGGTTAATTTGGATAAAGATTTGGGCGACATCATTGGCAAATTGCCTGAAACCTTTCCCCGTCATTTGAGCATTGATGAACAAGGGCGTTTTGCCATTGGCTATTATCATCAAAAACAGCAGTACTTTGCCAAAAAAGAATCCCAATCAGAACAGGAGTAGCCCATGTCCATTCAAAATCGTTATGAATTTGTGTATTTTTTTGATGTAAACAACGGCAACCCCAATGGCGACCCAGATGCAGGCAATATGCCACGCCTTGACCCAGAATCCAGCAAAGGCTTGGTAACAGACGTTTGCTTAAAACGCAAAATCCGCAATTTCATTGAATTAAGCTGTGAAAACGAAGCAGGCTATGAAATTTACGTTAAAGAAAAAAGCGTGTTGAATTTGCAGAACAAACGGGCGTATGAAGCCTTGGGCGTTGAACCTGAAGCCAAAAAATTGCCCAAAGACGAAGCCAAAGCCCGTGAAATCACCGCTTGGATGTGCAAAAACTTCTTTGATGTTCGCACCTTTGGGGCGGTCATGACCACCGAAGTCAATAGCGGACAAGTGCGAGGGGCGGTACAGCTTGCCTTTGCCCAATCCATTGACCCCATCATTCCTTTGGAAATCTCCATTACCCGCATGGCAGTGACCAACGAAAAAGATTTGGAAAAAGAACGTACCATGGGTCGCAAATACATCGTGCCTTACGCCTTGTATCGCGTGCATGGTTTTGTGTCGGCAAAATTGGCAGAAAAAACAGGCTTTGGCGATGACGATTTGCAAAAATTATGGCAAGCCTTAACACTCATGTTTGAGCACGACCATTCCGCCGCCCGTGGCGAGATGAACGCCCGCAAACTCATTGTATTTAAACACGATGATGCTTTAGGCAATCAGCCTGCCCATCAGCTGTTTGAACGTGTCAGCGTGGAACGTGTCAATGGCGAAAGCGGTACACCTGCCCAATCCTTTGCCGATTATCAAATTCACGTTAATAAGGAAAATCTGGAACGTGTTACGGTAGAAGAACTGTTGTAATGCTCATGATTCCACTCTCCGCCCTGCAACATTACGCCTTTTGCCCGCGTCAATGTGCCTTGATTCACAATGAACAAGTATGGGCGGAGAATTTCTTGACCGCACAAGGCAAAGCCCTGCACGAACGCGTTGATTCAGGCGAACTCGAAACCCGCAAAGGCCTGCGTTTTGAGCGCAGTGTGCACGTCTCGGCGGAGCATTTGGGCTTGTCGGGCATTTTGGATATGGTTGAACACGATATGCGTTTAGGCAGCCTGAAACCCGTGGAATACAAACGCGGCAAACCCAAACCCGTATTGATGGACGAAATCCAACTCTGTGCCCAAGCCATGTGTTTGGAAGAAATGACCGGTCAAACCATCAACGATGGTGCGTTGTGGTACATGCAAACGCGCCATCGTTTGCCTGTGGTATTTTCAGGCAGCCTGCGTGAGCAAACCTTGGCAATCATTGTCCAAGTCCGCGCATTACTGGAAAGCGGCACCACACCACCGCCTGAATATGGCAAGCATTGCAAAGCCTGTTCTTTGCTGGAGATGTGTCAGCCGAAGTTGTTGGAGAAGGATAGGTCGGTGGGGTATGTAAAGGGTTTGTTTAGAAAAGATTAATTAGTCAAAATAAATACCTAGACCGTAAAAGTGCGGTGTTTTTTTGTGATTTTATAAAATAAGGAGATGATATGCTTCAAGTCGGACATAAAAAGGCGCTTTTTATTGCGCAAAGAATGCGTCCTGATTTCGTTTTTCAGATGGCACAACTGGAAAATAATCCGTTTACCTTTCCTGAAATTCAAACGACTTTATCGGGTATAACGGTTGGTGGGCATAAAATTAGTGATCAAAATCAGGTATTGAACATTGCTAATGGTTGGCAGGAAATTATCCGTCAAGTTGCCGCTGAAAAATTTGTCGTGTCAAAAGAAAATTTTATCCATATTAACGTATTAGTAGCAAAAGAAGAGGCGTTAGAAGTTGGCGGTTTTCGTAGTGGGCAAGTTGGCATCAGCGGCACGAATTATCGTCCGCCACAAGCAGGCGAAGCCTTAAATGCTGCCTTTGACACCTTGTTGGAAAACTACGCCACCGCCATGACCATACCCGAAAAAGCCTTCGGTTTATTTCTTGATGCCGCTCGAGCCCAGTTTTTTTATGATGGTAACAAACGCACGGGGCAGCTGATGATGAGCGGTGTGTTAATGACCCACGGCTTCGCCCCGCTCACTGTATTTGCCGACAGCAAACTGGAATACAACCAAATGATGCTTGACTTTTACCAAAGCGGCGAAAAAGCCCCGATGCTAGATTTTCTCACACGACAATATGAACGGGTTTATCGGGCGTTCGAGTAGAAATTTGCAAATTTTCAGGGAAAATTGACCGCTTGTTGAACTGCCAGCCGAAACTGTTGGAAAAAGACAAGTCGGGGAAGTATGTGAAGGGGGGGGGGGAGGAGGCATTAGATTCGGTAGAGTCGCGTGATGTAATATAGAATTAAATTATTTTAAAGATCGGAATGTAATTATATGAATGAAAAGAAAAAGAATTGCTATTTATGCAATGTTGAATTGACATCAGGTAATGATCATGGGGAACATATTTTTCAACAAGCACTTGGAGGAACGTTGGTATGCGATGGCATATTGTGCGAACAATGCGGGAATAAATTAGGGCAAGATATAGATATACCATTTATCAAAATATTTAAAAATTATATATCTAGGTTACCTATAAATTTTGATAGAAAATCTAAAAATACTTCATTTAGTGAAGAAGGGGAAATCTTTATCCCTAAATTTGATTACGTTTTTGAATTTAGAATGAATAAAAAAGATCTTTTACCCATTAAGGTTGAAGTTTTTATGAAGAATGACATATTGTTTATTCTTTATCCAAAAGGAATGCCAGACAAGAATATTAAAGGATTAAGAAATAAAAAAATGGAACAATTTAAAATAACAGATCCAGATAAGGTTATTGTTATTCGAGATTTTAACGATTATTTAGAAAATATATATACTATTCCATTTAATTTAGAAAATATTCTGTATAAACAAGGAATGGCAAAGATAGCTATTGGATTTGCTGTTGCAAATGGTATCAAGCGTAAAGAGTTAGAATGTGTGCTAGATGTTGATAACCATCAAATACAACAAAGAATAGCATTATTACCGTATATGCCATGGGATTTTATAAATGGTGCTATTGAAGAGGTGCGTTTGGGTAGTAACGACCTTCGTTATTTGAGCCATCAAATTAAATTATTCAATTTGGAGAAAAGGTTATTTTCTTATATTGAAATTTTTGGAACATTTCAATGTTATATACTTCTTAGTGAAAATTACTGTGGAGAATCTATTAATAAGTCGTATATGCAGCCAATTTTTCAATTGAGACGAGAGGAACTAAAATGTCTGCCAAGATATAAAGACCTTTTGTTGTATAAACATCTATTACCAGAAGATGAGAAATTAGATTATACAGAAAGAACATTAAATAATATTAATAATGCAATTAGAAAATAGCCAAATGAATTGGGTTTGGATGAATATTATTCAGATTTGTTAAGTTCGGTTATTAATAATTGGATATTACTTAATACTGAGCAAGGTAAGAAACTTATTAAAGATGAGGGGTTGAAATTATTTTATGAGAATAATCTTGAAATAATAAATAGTGATGATAATTATATAAAGCTATATGGTAGATTGCTATTCTTGAGTTCTAATATTCAGAAAATAAAAACAGATTGTTATTGGGATGTGTTGTATTTCTTACAAAATAAATATAAAGATAAGGTTTTTGAATATAATTCTAGAAAAATGAGAAAGCTAGAAGATATGATTAAATTTATTCAAAATAACAAGGAACATCTTCAGGTTTGGGATACAGAATATTAGTAATATATAAAGTATGATTGAGAATTGTAAGTAGTGATGCTTTAAATTTTGCAAAATTCAACTAAATCCAACAGCTTGTAATATCATCTGAAAAATAAAAAACATAATTTAAATGGCATTAAAATGCGGTCAAAATAAAGGGAATTTTTCATAATGCGCAAACTCCAAAACACCCTCTATATCACCACACAAGGTACTTACCTGCATAAAGAACGCGAAACCCTTGTTGTGGAGCAAGACCGCAAAAAAGTTGCCCAATTGCCGATTCATTCCATCGGGCATATTTTTTGTTTTGGTAATGTGCTGGTGTCGCCGTTTTTATTGGAATTTTGCGGCGAATATGGGGTGAATTTGGCGTTTTTCACTGAAAATGGGCGATTTTTGGGACGGTTTGTTGGT
>NZ_JBXGGR010000014.1:0-16226 GCF_056855035.1 Suttonella sp. | reverse complement strand
GCTTCCATAGAGTTGTTCCTTAAGTTCACTCTGATGGCGATAGATTTCCTGACGAAAGATGTTGTACCAATGATTGATGGTATTGCGATTAAAACCGGTCAGCAAAGCGGTTTTTGAGGCTTCAATATCGGCACAAAAGTGGCGAATAATTTTTCTGAGATGATATCTGCTTAATTTACTGTTGTATCTCATTTTTCTAGTCTAACAGAGTGATTCTGCTAGTCTAGAGCCTTCTGTAAAGCTCGGATGTCGTATATTTAAGCTTGGTCGATATAAATCATTTTTTCCAAGGCTTTGATTTGGTCGCGCAGGGCGGCGGCTTTTTCAAATTCCAAATCTCGAGCATGCGCCAGCATGTCTTTTTCCAGTTTTTTCATCAGTTTTTCCGCTTCCGCCGCGCTTATTTGCTCAGGCGCTTTGCCGCTTTTCTCTTGGTGGGCTTTTTTCGCTTTGACGGCGATATTCGCGCCTTCCATCACATCCGCGACTTTTTTGCGGATGGTCTGCGGTGTGATGCCGTGGGCATTATTGTGCGCGATTTGTTTTTCGCGGCGGCGGGCGGTTTCATCCATGGCTTTTTGCATGGATTGGGTGATGCGGTCGGCATAGAGAATCGCCATGCCGTTGGCGTTACGCGCAGCGCGTCCGATAGTTTGGATAAGGGCGCGTTCGCCGCGTAAAAAGCCTTCTTTGTCGGCATCAAAGATGGCGACTAAGGAGACTTCTGGCATATCCAAGCCTTCGCGCAGCAGGTTGATGCCGACTAATACGTCAAATTCGCCTAAGCGCAGGTCGCGGATGATTTCCATACGCTCGACGGTATTAACATCACTGTGGATATAGCGCACGCGCACGCCGTGTTCCATGAGGAAGTCGGTTAAATCTTCGCTCATTTTTTTGGTCAGGGTGGTGATGAGTACGCGTTCGTCAATGGCGGCGCGTTTGCGGATTTCGCTTAATACGTCATCGACTTGTATGGCGACAGGGCGGACTTCGACGACGGGGTCGAGCAATCCGGTGGGGCGCACGACTTGTTCGATGATGTCGCCGCTTTCTGCCAG
Source organism: Suttonella sp. (assembly GCF_056855035.1). Lineage (NCBI taxonomy): Bacteria > Pseudomonadati > Pseudomonadota > Gammaproteobacteria > Cardiobacteriales > Cardiobacteriaceae > Suttonella > Suttonella sp. Next base: position 15,165 of record NZ_JBXGGR010000014.1, on the reverse strand, counting down.
TTCGTAAGCGCCGGGGGTGGCGGAGATGTAGATGGTCTGCGGGGCGATGGCTTCGAATTCTTCAAAGCGTAGCGGGCGGTTGTCTAGGGCGGAGGGCAGACGGAAACCGTATTCGACAAGGGTTTCTTTGCGCGAGCGGTCGCCGCGGTACATGCCGTTGAGCTGGGGAATGGTAACGTGGCTTTCGTCGATAATCAGCAGGGCATCGGGCGGCAGGTAGTCGTGCAGGGTCGGCGGCGGTTCGCCGGCGGCGCGTCCCGAGAGGTAGCGCGAGTAGTTTTCCACGCCCGAGCAGTAGCCTAATTCCTGCATCATTTCAATGTCGAAGCGGGTGCGTTGTTCCAGACGTTGCATTTCCACGAGTTTGTTTTGCGCCTGCAATTGGGCAAGGCGTTCGCGCAGCTCGATTTTAATGCTTTCAATCGCTTCTAAGATGGTATGGCGCGGGGTGGCGTAGTGGGTTTTGGGGTAGATGGTGATGCGCGGGATTTGGTCGAGCATTTCGCCTGTCAGCGGGTCGAAGTAGCGGATGCTGTCGATTTCGTCGTCAAAGAGTTCTACGCGCACCGCATACCAATCGCTTTCCGCCGGCATGATATCGATGATGTCGCCGCGTACGCGAAAAGTGCCGCGCAGCAGTTGCGTGTCGTTGCGGGTGTATTGCAGTTCGGCGAGGCGCGAGAGCATTTCGCGGCTGTCGATGCGGGTGCCGCGGTTTAAGTGCAGCACCATCTGCATGTAGAGGCGCGGATCGCCCAAACCGTAAATAGAGGAAACGGAGGCGACGATGATGGTGTCGCGGCGTTCTAAGATGGCTTTGGTGGCGGAAAGGCGCATTTGCTCAATGTGTTCATTGATGGAGGCGTCTTTTTCAATAAAAGTGTCTGAGGCCGGCACATAGGCTTCAGGCTGGTAGTAGTCGTAATAAGAGACGAAGTATTCCACCGCATTATGCGGAAAAAATTCGCGCATTTCGCCGTAGAGCTGGGCGGCAAGGGTTTTGTTGGGCGCAAGAATCAGGGCAGGGCGGTTGGCTTTGGCGATGACATTTGCCATGGTAAAGGTTTTGCCCGAGCCGGTAACGCCGAGCAGGGTTTGCTTGGCAAGTCCGTTTTCCAGTCCGGCTAAAATGCCGGCGATTGCAGCAGGTTGGTCGCCGGCGGGGGCGTAATCGGCGACCAGTTGAAAGTGATCATCATGCATGGCTAATCTCGTCAAAAAATCGGAATACGGTTTCGGGCATCCAGCGCAGATGTCCGCGTCCTGTGCCTGAGACAAAGCCAACATGTCCGCCGCTGCGCGGTTGCAATAAATAGACTTGCGGCGAAACCTCCGCTTCTTGCGGCATCGCTTCAGGCGGTAAAAAGGGGTCGTTATGCGCGTTAATCAGCAGAGTGGGCAGGCTGATGTTGCACAGATAGGGTTTGGCGGCGGCGCGGCGATAATAATCGGCGGCATCAATAAAGCCGTTGAGCGGTGCGGTGTAGGCATTGTCGAAATCGGCTAAAGAGCGGAGTTTGACTGCTTTGGCATCGGCAGGCACTTTTTTGCGCAAGCTGCTGAGAAAATAAGGCGTATAAAGCAGACGCGGCAAGCCTTGGCTAATCGCTAGGCTGGAAGCGGTCAAATCCACCGGCGCGGAGACCACCGCCGCCGCCTGCAAACCGCAAGAAATATTTGCACGACCGCATTCGCCCAAATATTTCGCCAAAGCATTGCCGCCTAAAGAAACCCCGACTGCGTAAATGCGCGGATAGCGTGCCTGCATCAGCTTAAGGGCATGGGCAATCGCCGCCGTATCGCCGCTGTGATAATACTTCTGCGCCGCCACGCCGCCGCAGCTGGAAAAATGCGCCACCACCGCATGCCAGCCGCGCGCTTGCGCGGCAAGCATCAAAGCTACCGCATAATGACTGCGGCTGCTGCCCTCCAGTCCGTGAAAATGCAGCAGCAAAGGCGCATCGGGATGGGGACTGTCTAAAAAATCAAAAGCCAGCATGCCGCTGTTTTCATGATTAGGCAGCAACTCGCGGCGATAAGGCGGCGCAGGAGATTGCAGACTTTTGGCGTACAGAGTTTCGATATTGCCGCCGCGCAGCCATTTCGGGGTCTGCAAAGGCGGTAATCGGGCGATGAGAGCGTGTTTGGGCATAGCAGTTCGGATAAACAAAGCGTGCATTATAGCCTTATTTGCGGCAGCAAACTTGCAGCATTGCCAAGCTTAATGTGAGGATTTATTCGTCTTATATCGAATGAAGACACTATAATAAGCCGGATTTTCAATAAGAACGAAAAATGAACGACATCTATTTTCAAGACGGCAGTTCGCGCCCGGTCGGTACGATTTTCTGCATCGCCCGCAATTATGTGGCGCATATTGAGGAGCTGAATAACAGCAAGCCCGATATGCCCGTGATTTTCTGCAAACCGATTACCGCGCTGAATACGGCGGCGGATATCCGTTTGCCGACCTATTCGCAGGATGTGCATTATGAAACGGAATTGGTTTTGCAAATCGGCAAGGGCGGATGCGATATTGCAGAGGCGGAGGCTTTGTCGCATATCGGCGGTATTGCCATTGGCTTGGATTTGACTGCTCGCGATGTGCAAGCCAAACTGCAAGCCAAATCATGGCCTTGGGAATTGGCAAAAGGTTTTGAACATGCCGCTTGCGTATCGGAGTTTGTCAGCGCGGATACGATTGCCGACTGGTCTTATTTGAATTTTTCTCTGCATATCAATGATGAATTGCGCCAAGAAGGCGATTCTCGCCTGATGATTTTCCCGATTGCCGAGCAAATTGCCTTTATCAGCCGCCATTTTTCTTTAAGAGAAGGCGATTTGTTATTTACCGGTACGCCTGCCGGCGTGGGTGCGTTGGTCAGCGGCGATCGTCTGCATGGCGAATTGGAAGGCGGCTTGATTAGTATGGATTGGAGGGTTTTATGACGGGAATCGCTTGTCCGCAATGTGCGGGCGAATACGGTTATTTTGACGGCGTGAATAATGTGTGTCCGGAATGCGCGCATGAATGGCAGGAGGCCTAGGTATCGGCGCAAACAGCAGAGCAAGCGGTTAAAGATGCTTTCGGCAATATATTGAATGACGGCGATACGGTTACTTTAATCAAGGCGCTGAAATTAAAAGGCAGCAATGAGTCCATCAAACAAGGTACCAAAGTGAAAAATATCCGCTTATAGTCGAAGAACTGAAAAAGTGACACAAAATATCAAGCTGCGAGCGTTATAGAGAGTACAGCAAAATGAATCAAAACTGTAACTCTTTTTGAAATCTTTGACTATAGTGCCTGAGGGCGATCACAATATCGATTGCAAAATCGACGGCGTGGCAATGATGCTGAAATCGGAGTTTGTGAAAAAAGCTTAGCTGTTGTATTGATGAATAAAATAGCCATATGGCAATGACTTATTAGTACAAGTTATTGTTATAAAATGAAAAGCGGTGAAGTCAAAATCACCGCTTTTTTGATTGAATTTATAAACTGTTTAAGACATTTTCAATATGTTTGATAATTTCGCGCCCAATCGGAATAGCGGAGGTGGCGGCAGGCGAGGGTGCATTGCAGACGTGCAGGCTGCGCTCGCTTTGCAGCCAATGAAAATCTTCTACTAGTTTGCCGTCGGCGCTGACGGCTTGGGCGCGGATGCCGGCAGGATAGGGGCGTAAATCTTCGAGCCGTATTGATGGGCAGTAACGCTGAACTTCGCCGAGATAACCGCGTTTGAACCAAGCGTTGCGTTGTTCTTTCAGTCCGTGGCGCAGGTTTTTTTTCAGTACTTTGCGGATGCCGGCATAGGAAAACATATGCCAGAGATCGCGCGGACTGATGTCGCGTTTGCGATAGCCTTCGCGCGCCATTGCCAATACGGCGGAGGGCCCGACGGTAACGGAGCCGTCAATCATGCGGGTCAAATGTACGCCGAGAAAGGGGACGCCGGGTTCCGGCACGGGATAGATGAGGTGTTTGACGATGGCATTGTGGCTTGGCGGCAGTTGGTAGTATTCGCCACGAAATGGGCAGATGCGGAAATCCGGCTGAAGTCCTGCCATGTCGGCAATACGGTCGGCATGCAATCCTGCACAGGCAATGAGGTAGCGGGCGCGGATTTCTTTGTCGCCTGCAATGACGAGAATTTCATTAGCGCTTTCACGGATGCTTTGCACTTCGCAGTCAAAGTGTAGGCTGACGCCGTCTTTTTCGAGTAATGCCGCCATTTTTTCGGCGATTTGTCGGTAGGAAGCAATACCGCTAGAGGGCACAAAAAATGCTGCCAAGCCGCGAATATTGGGTTCGCGTTCGGCAAGTTCGGCGCCGCTCCACCAGTGGCGTTCCAGTCCGTTTTCTGCCGCACGTTGGTAAAGCGCTTGCAGACGCGGCATCTCTTCTTCCTGCGTGGCGACGATGAGTTTGCCGCAGATATCGTAGGCGATGCTGTGTTCATCGCAAAAGGTTTTAGTGGCGGCATTGCCGGCACGGCAGAGTTCTGCCTTGCGGCTTCCGGGTGGATAATAGACGCCGGCATGGATGACGCCGCTGTTGTGTCCGGTTTGATGAACGGCAGGGCGGGATTCTTTTTCCACTAAAGTAAGAGAGAGATGCGGAAAGCGACGGCGCACTTCCATTGCGGTGGAGAGTCCGACTATGCCTGCGCCGATGATGAGAATGTCTGTGTGAATCATGTGTTCTTTCTTTGGTTTACCAATTGTCATCCGCCGTTTGTGTCGTGGCGGGTTTCAGTAGTTTGAATTGGGCGGCAAAGATGACAGCAAAGATGGCAAGTCCCAGCAGACGATAGAGGTCTTCCGGCCAAAGCAGGGCAATGCCGCAGAAGCCGCAGAGTATCCGCCATATCCACGGCAAGGGGCGTTCCATGCCGCCTTGCATGGCGGCGGCAAGAGCATAGATACCCACGCAGGCAAAGGCGAAAATTTTCAGGCTTTCGCTAAAATCGCCCGCTAAAAATGGGGTATAGGCAAAGAGAATCGGCATGATGTACAAGCCTTTCGCCAGTTTCCAGCTGGTAAATCCGGTTGCCATGGGCGGCGTTTTGGCGATGGTGGCGGCGGTAAAGGCAGCCAAACAGACAGGCGGGGTAACGTTAGAATCTTGCGAGAGCCAGAAAATAATCATATGCGCGGATAGAAGCGCGACTTCATAAAATTCTTTGTTTACCGCTTGTTCGCGCAGAGAATAGCGCAGGGCATCGGGCAGTTTGGCATAGAGTTCGCGCGCGGCTTCAGGCGGCATGGGGGCATTGAGTGCTTCCACGATGCTAGGGTCGGCAAGCATGAGCAGGGGTTTGACGGCTTCAGGCAGGTTGCCGGCAGCGATCAAGTGCAGTATTTCACTGTCCACCATCATTGCAGTCAGCGCTGGTGCGGAGAGCGTTGCCAAGACGATATAGGCGGCGGTAACCGGCAGTCCCATGCCCAGCACTAATGAAGCGATGGCAATCAGGACAATCGCTATCAACAGGTTGCCGTTCGCCCATTGGTTAATCATCAGCGAGAAGGTATTGCCGATGCCGGTTGTGGAGATAGTGTTGATGACGACACCGACCGCAATCAGCAAGACACCCATCATAATCATGCCGCGGCTGCCGCTAATCAGCGCTTCCATGCAGGCGCGTATGCCCATTTTGGTTTTGGTAAACCAACTGGAAACAATGATGGCGACAATGCCGGCAACAGCGGCATAGGTGGGCGTATAGCCTATGCCGAGCAGCACGATGAGCAGCACAATCGGGATGATAAAACTTGCGCCTTGGTCTTTGAGCGCCTGTTTCAGCGGTTTGACTTCCGTATCGGCAACAGCTTGCAGATTATGCTTTTTCGCTTCGATGCGCACAAACACGGCGACGGAAAAGAAATATAAGAGGGCAGGGAGGAAGGAAACTTTTACGATGTGTTCGTAAGGAATCAGGGTGTAGCTTGCCATCACGAAAGCGCCTGCGCCCATAATCGGCGGCATAATTTGTCCGCCTGTGGAAGCAGCGGCTTCAACGCCTGCGGAAAATTTGGCAGGAAAACCTGCGCGTTTCATCAAAGGAATGGTAATTACGCCGGTGGAGGCGGTATTGGCGACCGCAGAGCCTGAAATCGTGCCGGTGAGTCCCGAGGCAATTACTGCCACCCAGCCTGGACCGCCGACAAAACGTCCTGCCACGCCGCGCGCCAAATCCACCACAAAATCGCCGGCGCCGCTTCTTAATAGAAAAGCGCCGAAAATAATAAATAAAAACACATAGGTGCTGGCGATGGAGGCGATAGAGCCGAATAAACCGTCATCGCCGTACAGCGTGCGATAGAGGACAGTATCAAAAGACAAGCCTTTAAAGGAGAATACGCCGCCCATGAGTTTGCCCAGCCATGTCATATAGGAAAGCGACAGCAGCATCAAGATGGGAATAATCAAACCGGTGGTACGGCGGGTAAGTTCGAGAAATCCGCATAATAAGCAGGCGGCGAAAAACCAATCGACGGCGGAAAACAGCGTTTGCTGTGCGTTTTGGCGCGTGGCAGCCGCATCTTCGCCCAGCATAAACCAGATAACCGCGGTTGCCGTCAAAATGCCTAATACCGTATCAAAAACAGAACTTTTGCTCTTACCGTCTTTTTTTAGCAGGGGATGATAATTCACCGCCAGTAGTACGAATACTGCGCCGTGCAGCATATTGCGTTCTAAGCCGGATACCAGCGGATAAAAAGCATTGATGATGCAAAATAAAGCCAACATCAATGCGATGAAATTGAAGAGCATCAGCGCCTTGGGCGGCATATGGTTGCTGTGTTCATCAGTAAATCGAAGAGGGTTATTCATCAAACATTCCTTACCGGTTGAAATAGGGCTTGCCTTACAGGCTTAAGGAAGAAAGCACCATGACTACAACAAAAGACTTCTTAGGGCGGCAATTGCCCTAAGAAATCTTGATAATAAAAATAGCGGCAATCGCTGAGATTATTTGGCAAGCAAACGCTCAGGAATATCAATGCCTTGCTCTTGATAATAGCGTGCAGCGCCGGGGTGCAAAGGCATCGGCAAGCCTTCAATCGCTTTTTCTAATGCCATCACTTTGGTAGCGGAATGAATGCCTTGCAAGAAACCGAGATTTTCATATACCGCCTTCGTGAGATGGTAAACATCTTCTTCGGAAACATCGGCGGTTGTGGCGAGGAAATTCGGCTGGGCAATCGTTTGAATATCGCGTTCTACGGAAACATAAGTATTTTGCGGAATCACATAGCGCGTCCACAAATTACGTCCGGCATCCATTTTCGCAAGCTCTTCATCCGTAACGTCTAAAATGGCAATCTGTTTGCCCACCGATGCAAATAATTTTGTCACGGAACCTGCAGGCGCGCCGGCGGGAATAGAAGTACCTGCCGCTTGACGGTTTTGCAAAGCCTCCGCACTCGGATCATAGCCGCCGTAAATTAAGTTGTAATCTTTGAAAATATCGATGCCCAAGCCCTCAAGCATAGCGGCATTCGAACCGATAGTGCCGGAGTTTTTCGCACCTAATGCCATGCGCTGCCCTTTAAGCGTGGCATAATCGCTGACCGTTCCTTTATCCACATGCTTGGCATCAATCAGAAAATGCTCTACGTTCTGCCACAGCATGGAAACGGAGCGCAATTTTTCCTGCTTGCCCGCTGTTTCCATCGGACCTGTTCCCGTCCAAGCATAATAGCCGTACAGACCTTGCAACAAAGCAAACTGCGCCTCGCCTTTAGCCAACATGCTGATATTTTCATCCGAGCCGCTAGAGCTGATGGCTGATAAACTAAAGCCATGTTCGGATTGAACTTTTACTTTGGTAAGCGTGGAGATAGCAACGCCGACGGGGTAATAAGTACCGCCTGTCGTAGCGGTGGCGAGAATATATTCGCGTTCTTGGGCTTGTGCATGTCCGAAAACAGCGGCAGCACTTAAGGCAAGAAAGAGTTTTTTCAACATGTTAGTCTCCTTTGGTTTAATAGTTAAAGGCGATTATAAGTCATGTTATTTATTTGTGACAAATTCTGGCGGCTAAACTGAGTGGGAAATGATTTATTGTTTCGTTTATGTATCTGTTTTTAATTTGAATTAAAGAGTGATTGATTGTGTTGTTTCATAGGTAAATTAGACAAATCGATTGGGATTTTTAGTATTTAAGTGGATTTCGCACAGTAAAATTCATATATGCACAGCATTATCACAGAAAAAATTGTTGCTAATCCTCACATTTGTTCGTAAAATTCACAAAAATGTTAAAAGCGATTATTTTTTACAATATTTTTCACAAAACTTTCTTAGGGAGGAAATATGCAACTTTCTTATGCCGAATTAAAACAAGAATTTAAACGTGTGTTGCTCTCGCGTCAGGTCAGCGAGGAAAAAGCGGAGGCTTGCGCGGCGATGTTTGCCGATACGACTTATGCGGGCGTGTATTCGCATGGTGTCAATCGTTTTCCCAAATTTATCGAGCAGATGGATAAGGGAGATATCCGACCGGCGGCAGAGGCGGAAAAAGTGTTGTCATTAGGCGCCATTGAGCAATGGGACGGCAAACTCTCGATCGGCAATTTAACTGCCAAGAAAATGATAGATCGCGCCATGGCTTTGGCGGATACGCACGGTATCGGCGTAGTGGCTTTGCGTAATGCCAATCACTGGATGCGCGGCGGCAGTTATGGCGTACAGGCGGCGGAAAAAGGTTATATCGGCATTTGTTGGACCAATTCGATTGCGGCAATGCCGCCTTGGGGAGGCAAAGAGGCGCGTATCGGCACCAATCCGATAATTATTGCCGTGCCAAGTGATCCGATTACTTATGTGGATATGTCGTGCTCGATGTTTTCTTATGGAAAATTAGAAGTCACGCGTTTGGCGGGCAAACAAACGCCGATTGACGCGGGCTTTGACGACGAAGGGAATTTATGCCGCGATCCGGGCGTGATTGAGAAAAACCGCCGTTTGTTGCCGACGGGTTATTGGAAAGGTTCCGGCTTGTCGATTGTATTGGATATGCTCGGTATGCTGCTTTCCGGCGGCGGATTAACCGTGCCGGAGATTACCGAAGATCAAGGCGGCGAATTCGGCGTTACGGAAATTTTCATTGCAATTGATGTGAATAAATTGATTGACGGTAAAACGAAAGAAGAGAAATTACAGCGGATTATGGATTATGTGACTTCTTGTCCTGCGGCAGAGGAGGGAACAGCCGTACGTCTGCCCGGGCATAATGCCGCCAAAATCAGAGCCGAGCACGATAAAAACGGTATTCCCGTTGCGGACAGCGTTTGGGAAAAAATTCGTTCTTTATAAGGAAATGCCATGTTTTTTGATACCTTAGCCAGCGCGCAATTATCTCTTTATCCTGCCAAAATCGCTCAGGCGATCGAATGGCTGCGCGCGCAAGACTTGTCGGCTTTGCCGGCAGGTCGGCAAGAGATTGAAGACGAGATAATGTTCGCTCAGGTGATTGATCATGAGACGAAATTATCATCGGAAATTTTAGCGGAGCGACATCGTCTTTATCTCGACGTGCAATGCGTTTACCGCGGCGCGGAGCAGATGGCGGTTTCGATTGAGACGGGACAAAATGTTTTGCATACGCCTTATGATGAAAACCGCGATATTTTGTTCTACGAAATTCCCGCCCAAGAAAGCCTGCTTATCGTCAATGCGGGACAGTTTGCGGTCTTTTTCCCGACCGACGTCCATCGTCTGGGGATTGCGCTTGACGAGACGCCTGCGGCGGTGCGCAAAATCGTGGTAAAAATTCGCGTCGATAGCCTCTAGGGGGGACTTATGCGGCAAATTCTCGATAAAATTAATCAAGTGCTGGCTTTGCTCGTGGTGGCGAATCTGGCGCTGATGACTTTTTTAATGGTGCTGAATGTGGTGCTGCGCTACGGTTTTAATTCCGGTATTACGCTGACCGAAGAGCTGTCGCGCGTGCTCTTTGTTTGGATGACTTTTATCGGTGCTATTTTGGTCTTGGATAAAGACGAGCATGTGTCGATGAGCGTTTTATTACATAAAGCTCCGCCTTTTTGGCAAAACCTTTGGCTGATTGCCTTGGATATACTGATGCTAGGTCTAAGCAGCTTATTGCTTTTGGGTTGCGCGCGCTTAAGTTTGCAAAACATGAGCAATCATATGCCGATTACCGGTATTCCGACAGGCGTGAATTATCTTGCCGCTTGTATAATGGCTTTGCTGTTTGTCGTGATATTGATTAGCCGCATTGTGGCGCGTGCCCTAATTGTTAAAAGAGGAGAGATTGCATGATTATCGCCGTTTTCCTCATTACGCTCTTGGGCGCGATTATTGCCGGTGTGCCGATTGCTTTTTCGCTGTTGCTTTGCGGCTTGGCGATGATGATTTATCTTGACGAATTCAGCGTGCAGATTATTGCCGAAAGCATTGTCGGCGGTGCGGACAGTTTTTCGCTGATGGCAATTCCCTTCTTTATTCTGGCGGGGGAAATCATGAATGCCGGCGGATTATCGCGCCGCATTATTGAATTGCCGATGAAATTGGTCGGACATAAACGCGGCGGCTTGGGCTATGTGGCGATTATGGCGGCGATGATTATGGCGAGTTTGTCCGGTTCGGCGGTGGCGGATACCGCAGCGGTCGCCGCCATGCTGATTCCCATGATGAAAGCGGCAGGCTATCCAGAGAACCGTTCCGCCGGCTTGATCGGCGCGGCTGGCATTATCGCGCCGATTATTCCGCCTTCGATTCCCTTCATTATTTTCGGCGTAACTAGCGGCGTTTCGATTACCAAACTTTTCATGGCGGGCATCTTTCCCGGCATTTTAATGGGCTGCGCTTTGGCATTGATGTGGTATTTCCAAGCGCGTCATATGCAATTGGACGTGCAGGAAAAAGCCTCATGGGCAGAAGTGCGGCAGGCATTGAAAAAAGGTTTTTGGGCTTTGCTGCTGCCGGTGATTATCATCGGCGGTTTCCGTATGAAGATTTTCACACCGACCGAAGCGGGTGCGGTGGCGGTCGTTTATGCCTTGTTCGTCGCCATGCTCATTTACGGCGAATTAAAAATGCGCGATTTATACGGCGTATTTTTAGCCTCGGCGAAAACGACTGCCGTCGTGATGTTTTTGGTAGCGGCGGCCAGTGTGCCTTCATGGTTTATCACCATTGCGGAATTGCCGCAAATGCTGACGGAATTATTGGAGCCGATGTTGGATTCGCCGACTTTATTGTTGGCGATGATTATGGTCTTCGTCTTTATCATCGGCATGGTGATGGATTTGACGCCGACGGTCTTAATTCTTACCCCGGTGTTGATGCCTTTGGTCAAAGAAGCCGGCATTGATCCCGTGTATTTCGGCGTCTTGTTTATCTTAAACACTTCTATCGGTTTGATTACGCCGCCGGTCGGTAATGTACTCAACGTCATCACGGGCGTAACTAAAATGCCGTTCGACAAAGCGGCGAAGGGCATGCTGCCGTATGTCGCCTTATTAATCGGGCTGCTGATTTTATTTATTATTTTCCCGCAACTCATTATTGCGCCGTATAAATTCTTTAGCGGCTAGTTTTTACTCACGAGGAGAACAATATGAAACCTACCTTACTTGCAGCAGTCATCGCCGCCGCGGCATTGGCATTTGCGCCGGCACAGGCGGCAAGCAAATTGAAATTCGGCTATGAAGCGCCGCGCAGCGATACGCAGCATATTGCCGCCAAACGCTTTCAAGAATTGCTGAAAGAAAAAACCGGCGGCGAATTGGATTTGTCGCTGTTCCCGGACAGCGCTCTAGGTAATGCGCAAGCGATGATCAGCAGCGTGCGTTCAGGCACTTTGGATATCGAAATGTCGGGCTCGCCGAATTTCACGGGGTTGGCAGGACGTTTGAACGTAATTGATATTCCCTTTATTTTTCGTGATAAAGAACATGCCTTCAAAGTATTGGACGGCGAAATCGGCGACGGTTTAATGAAAGATTTGGAAGGTCAAGGCTTAAAACCTTTGGCTTGGTGGGATGTGGGCTTCCGTGCCATTTCCAATTCCAAGCAGCCGGTCAAAACGCCGGCGGATGTGAAAGGGCTTAAAATCCGTACCAATCAAAACCCGATGTATATCAAAGCATTTGAAATCTTAGGCGCCAATCCGGTGCCGATGCCTTTGGCAGAGCTCTACACCGCTTTGGAAACCAAAACCGTTGACGCGCAAGAGCATCCGGTGGGCATTTTGTATTCCGTAAAATTATACGAAGTACAAAAACACCTGTCTTTAACCAATCATGGTTACACGCCTTTGTTGGTTGTGATGAACAAGGCAAAATTCGATGCTTTGCCGGCGGAGCAGCAGGAAGCCTTAATCAGCGCCGCGAAAGAAGCGGGCGCTTATCAACGTCAGCTGAATGCAGATAAAGAAGCGGAAATGCTAGCGCAAATGGAAAAAGAAGGCCTGCAAATCATTCGTGATGTGGATACCACGCCGTTCCGCGAAGCGATTGGCGGCGAAGTGCGGAAAATGTTTATCGACCAGCACGGTGATGAATTACCCAAAGCGATTGATGCTTTAGCAGAATAAGCGCATAAGGCTTTTTAGAAAAAAGGGGACTTGTTCCCCTTTTCTTAATAGGAGAGGAAAGAATGGATTATTGGCTTGGAATTGATTGCGGCGGTACTTTTATCAAAGCCGCCGCGGTAAAGGCGAGCGGCGAAACTGTCTGTCTGGCAAGACGCAATCTTGCCGTAATCAGCGAACAGCCGGGATATGCCGAGCGTGACGGTGAGCAATTATGGCAGGTATTGGCGGAAGTGATTCGCGAAATATGTGCGCAGATTTCTGCCGACTCCATTCGCGGGATTGGTATTTCCGCGCAAGGCAAAGGATTGTTTACCTTGGATAAAAAGGGTAATACGCTTGGACAAGGCATTTTATCCTCGGATCAACGCGCCCTGCCGATCGTCAAAGCCTATCAAGCCCAAGAAATTCCCGCCAAACTCTATCCGCATACGCGACAAACCCTATGGACAGGGCATCCGGTATCGATTCTGCGCGCCTTGAAAGAACAGCAGCCCGAGCGTTATCAAGCAATCGGCGCCGTGATGATGTCGCATGATTATCTGCGCTACCGCTTAAGCGGCAGTATTGCCTGCGAAGAAACCAATATCTCGGAATCCAATTTATATAATTTCAACACAGGGAATTATGATAAAAACCTCACTGAATTGCTGGGCATCGGCGAAATTATCGAACATTTGCCGACAATCGTTGCCGCCACTGAAATCGCAGGCAGGGTAAGCGAAGAAGCCGCCGCTTTGACGGGGCTAACAGTCGGAACGCCGATTGTCGGCGGATTGTTTGACGTCGTATCCACCGCCATGTGCGCCGGTTTGGCGGGCGAGCATATGCTTAACGTCGTATTAGGCACTTGGTCGGTAGTCACCGGCATCACTAGGGAAATTGACGACAGCCAAAGCCTACCCTTTGTGTACGGCAAATCGGCACAAGCAGGGGAATATATCGTGCATGAAGCCAGTCCGACCTCAGCCGCTAATTTGGAATGGATTAATGATTTGCTGGGCAATCAGGACTATCAGGCTGTCAATCGGATGATTGCCGATTTGCCGCCAGCGGCAAGCAGCGTATTTTTCCTACCTTTTCTCTATGGATCGAATGCAGGCTTAGGTATGCAAGCCGGCTTATACGGTTTGCAATCATTCCATCAAAAAGCGCATATCTATCAGGCGGTTTTCGAGGGCGTGTTGTTCAGCTTGATGAGGCATATTCAGCGCATGAGTATACGTTTTCCGCAGGTAGAAATCTTGCGCGTAACGGGAGGGCCGGCGAAATCCGCGGTATGGATGCAAATGTTGGCGAATATCAGCGGAAAAATCGTGGAAATTCCGCAAATTGAAGAAACCGGCTGTTTAGGTGCCGCAATTGCGGCTATGGTCGGCACAGGACTTTATCCCGATGTTAACAGCGCCGCCGCCGCTTTGAAGAATGAAATTGTGCGTTACATTCCCAATCCTGAGCATCAAGCCGCTTATGCGGAAAAATATCGCCGCTATCAATTATTAACGGAACAATTGCAAGCTTTCAATCAATTGCTGAGTGCTTAAAATAATAGAGACTTATCGTCAATCGATTATGGTCGGAGAAGTAGAAAAATAGTATCAGTCGGCTAGCCGCAGACAGAAAGGCTGTACGGCAAGCTAAGTCCTTAATACTTTTGCAATTATTCGGCTATAATCGTGATACAAATGCTGTTAATCAAAAACCCGATCGGAGACGGTCGGGTTTTTGATTGCCGTTCAACCTAGCAAAGCTGCCGTGCTAAGCGCTATTCTTCGTCATCATCTTCAAAAGCCATCTCAATATCAAAGAATTGCACGACTAATTGACAGATATTGCCCTGCGCGTCAAAGCCGAAATAGACGGGGTAATCTCCGTCGCCGTAGCCGCTTTGGAACATCGGTATGTGCCAAGCGGTATTAGGGACTTGATAATTCAGCCAATCGCCTTCTTCGCGTTGGTATTCGGGGAATTGTTTGGCGCTTGCGGCAAAGAGGTCGGCGAAATAATCTTCGTAGATATTGCCGTCGGGATGCGCGGCATATAGTCAAAGAATTCAAAAAGAGTTACAGTTTAAACACATCTCGCCGTACTCTCTGCGCTACCTGTTAGCAGCATTACTGTACTACTTTTTCATTTCTTTGACTATACCATTCTTTTTCAAAGGCAAGATAGGCTTGATGCGCTTCGGCATCGGCAATGCAGGCCAAACCCGTATCGACGTAGAAACCGAAGAAATCGCCGGCTTGTGTATCGCTGAAGTCTTCATCGCTAATCAGGGCATTTTCAAAACGCAGAACTTGCGCATCGCTAAATGCGACGCGGACGGCGGCAATGCGAGCGCAATCTTCGTCTCTGGCTTTGACCACACAAGCAATCGCTTCAAATTCGCCCATCGGCACGCTTTTCCAAAAACTCTGTGCCTCTTCGCCAAAATCGACCAAAGAATCGCGGACTATAGTCAAAGAAATCAAAAAGAGTTACAAATCCACAGGAAGTAAAAGAATAGTTTAACCTGAGTTCGGGATAAGCACCCCACTAAAAAATAAAGAGCAATTGTGATAATCTACTGTTTTGACGAAACAAACCATCACAA